>JASFEP010000113.1:0-11255 GCA_050124775.1 Candidatus Aminicenantota bacterium | reverse complement strand
TCTTCCGACAGGATTAGCACTCAAAAAGATGTGCGATGGAGTTCGCATAGTATCGGAGGATTTTTGTTTCTCCAGGAAAGGCGCGGTAAAGATCGTCTTCTTCGAGAACGATGTGTCTGAGAATCAGTGTGCGAAGCCCCACTTCGATGGCGTAGTTGCGGTCACTTCGGGGGATATATACAAATGCATTACGCTCTTCCAGTTTATCGATCTTATGTTGGACTGAGGATTTAAGTTCCAATTCGGAAAAACTTCTTTGTGTATCCTCTAAGAAAACAGATGCGATGAGCGCGACCGGAACAACAGGAACGATCCTGCCGACGGCTCTCATCAGGTCTTGAGCCAATGATTCGACATATTGGATCCGTTCGTCTTTGTTGAGTTTCAAAAAATCAAGCTTGTGTTCTTTAGTATACATTCTCATAGAGATAGGAGTCCCAAAATTGACGACAGCATATCCGTAGCGATACCAGCCCCGCCGCAATCTCAGTCTGATCGTTTTGAGCAGATAGAGTGACGCAGTCTTCATAACGTCTGCCTTCTTTTTTGTGACAGCATCTGGATTGATGGCCAGCAATGAAGATCTGTCCTCGAGAACCCGGTCGTAATTGATCCCCACAGGTACAAAAACAAGATCGCGATCTTTGTTGGGATCGTAGGCCCTCAGCATATAATCCAGGATGCCGATCTTCGGCGGGCCCAATCTTCCATCTTTGCTCAGCTTCCCCTCGGGAAAGACGGCCTGAACGACACCCCCTTCAGTGGCCATCTGGATGTATCGCTCGAGAACTCGGCGGTAGAGCGGATTTCCAGAGCCCCGCCTCACGAAGAAGCCTCCCAACGAACGGAGGAGTGGCTGGAGCGGCCACACTCTGGCCCACTCTCCGACCGCAAAGCTCAAGGCTACACGGCTAATCGTGAGATATCCGAGGAGGATATAATCGATATTGCTGCGGTGGTTCATGATAAAAACGACACTGGACTTTGGATCGAATTTTGAAAATCCTTCTTCATCCACAAATCCCACACGCACGCGGTAAAGCATCTGGCAAATAGACCGGCTCAACCAATTGCCGAAGCGGAAGTAAATCAACGCATTGAAGGAGGGCACAATCTCGTTGGCATATTTTTCAACTTCCTTCAGGGCATTCCCGTGCGAGATATTTTGTTCTGTTGCGAATGTATTCATCGCTTCCTGCACTTTTGAGTCATATATCAATCGATTGATGATCTCGCGACGCTTTGTGAGCTTAAAATCCGGGAGCCGCAGATCGAGGCGCTTGTCGACCTTGCTGATAATTTTTTTCGTACGGCGACGAAAAAACCATCGGAGTGAAGGAAGAACCAGGAGACGTAAAAAGGACCAAAAGACCAGAATCCCCCCCAGGATAACCAGCCAAACCGGAAGGCTGACGGTTTCGGTCATGACTCTCCTGTGTCTTCTTTTTGGAAGATGCCATGCTCCAGGAAGTAAATCACCTGGGAGATCGCGTTTTCATTCTTCATAATGAATCCATGAGACAGAGGCAATACGATAAAATCATCCATCCCCTGGACCTTCATGCTTTCGACTGTGACAACTCCATCATCTGGCCCGGGAAGAAGCGCAGAATAAATTGGATTGAAGCTCCTGCTCCCGGCAATAACGCCCAGTTCGAAATCCACAGGTCCCAAGTTCTGTACAAGACTGCCTTCATCGAGACTCAGTTGTGCAGCCGCAGGGCCCCAGATCCTCCGGAGAACAGCCTGATCCTTGAGCAGATCGACCAGCTCGCTTCCCTGATTGGGAGGGCTGATCATCACAACACGGCCGAGATTGGGAAGGTCGTGATGCTTTAGGTAACAGCGAACGATGATCCCTCCCATAGAATGGGTGACAAAATGGATTTTTGATGGAGACTGATACCTGATCGGTTCGAGAATATCGTGCAGAATCACCGAAGCCAAATACTGGATGGTATGGTCGGTAGAAGGGTAATCCACATTAGACACACTGTAGCCATGGCCTAAAAGGCATTCTTCGATCTTTTCCATGGATTCGTTCGACTGACGAAGTCCATGCAGCAAGACGACATATGCATTGATCTTTTCGTCGGGAGTGGGAGCGGGGTCTTTCCCGCACTCTACAGATATAAAAGTGAATGAAAGGATAAAAATATACCCGATTGGAAAAAGGAATTTCTGCATAATTTTTACCCTGCCCTAATGCTTATATCATTGCCAAAAAAAGAGGTCAAGGTTACTCGATAGAAAGAATAGCAATGAGATAAATACCATCTAAGGATCGTCTCAAATTAGGAAGGATCGGACATATGAGACACTTTAGATTTAATTTCAAATACAACTTGCTTTTGTATAGATGGAGATATATAATTATATATAAATATATCCCTCAAAGGATAAACCATGAAACAACTGCTGGTTAAACTCTCAGATGAGGAATTTAGCGTTCTTGAAGAATACTGCAAAAAAACGGGAAGGACTAAAAGTGCTGTGATCCGTTATCACATATCGAAACTGAATGACAAACCGGTCGGCGATCTTCGAAGTCGTAAAATAAAACGGATCTCTCCGGGTATAGGAAAGCTGGTTTCGGAACATATCCTGGAGATGCGTAAGTGAAAGCGTTTATCGATACATCAAGCCTGGCCAAACGCTACGTTCAGGAACCAGGTTCGGAAGAACTGGAGGAGTTTTTTCGCTCGGTCATGGAGGAAATATACATCTCCACATTGGCGATCGTTGAATTCTCTGCCGCGCTTGGAAGAAAAATTCGGGGTAAAGAGATAACGGAAAATGAGTCTGCAAATGCCATGAAAGAATTCGAAAAAGACTGGCAAGGTTTATTCACCAGGGTTCCCCTTTCTGATGAATTAGCAGAGCTGGCCGCGTCTTTTGCGATTCAGCATCCCTTGAGGGGTTCGGATGCAGTTCATCTGAGTTCGGCAGTGGCATGCAATGTGAGCATTTTTATTACTTCCGATACGAATCTTTTACAAACAGCAAAGAAAATCGGAATCCAGGCCTATGATCCTGTGTCCGGTTTTTATAAGGACTGATCTATTCTACCGGCGGCGTCTTTCGCGGTAAAAGTGAAGGCTGCCCTCATGAATGCGATAACCGCTTGAATTGATGACCGACATGGTCGCCTTCGAATCGCTGACCATTCGGGCGCAACCATATTCCCCTTTCTTGTTGATAGCCCGGAAAGTTTCTCCGGGGAGAAAATCCGATTTGATAGCTTTGTATTTGGACGCGATGAGCCTTACGGCATCGTCACAGGCTTGTTGAGGTGTACGGCCCTCTTTCATACGCATAACCATGTAGAAGGACGAACAGGATTTGATCACATCCTCACCTCTTCCTGTGGCAGCGGCGGCGCCCACTTCGTTGTCCACATAGAGTCCGGCACCGATGATCGGAGAATCACCCGTGCGCCCGGGAATTTTGAAGCTGAGCCCACTTGTCGTTGTGACGCCTGCAACATCTCCGTTTTTATCTATCGCCAGTACGTTCGTTGTGCCTTGGAGACGCGCGAAATCTTCATTATCATCTTCAGCTGAGTCCCCTCCTTCTTTTTTGACTTTCTTTAAGTGCTCCGGTGGCCCCCAATCGTCATGTTCGCTCCTGTGTTCTTTCCAATAAAGCCACACCTTACGTGCCTTTTCCGTCAGTAAATCATGCTCCTCGAATCCGCAGATCCTCGCGAACTCCAGAGCGTCCTTTCCGACGAGCATGACATGGTCTGTCTTTTCCATGACGACACGCGCCACCGAACAAGGAGTCTTGATGTTTTCTAGACAGGCCACGGATCCGGCGTTATATGTTTTTCCATCCATTATAGAGGCATCGAGCTGGACGATACCATCTTCGTTCGGCAAGCCTCCATAACCGACACCCATCCCTTCTCCATCCAACTCGATGATATTGGCGGCTTTTTCGACAGCATCTAGAGCGGAACCTCCATCGGCCAATATCTTCCATCCTGTTTCGGAGGCTTTTTTACCGGTTTCATTTGTATGCGCAACGATCATCATGGGTGTTGTGCCAGACGGAGCCGTCTGAAAAGCCGATAGCCTATTGAAAAGAAGAGTTCCTGCTCCCAAACCCACGCTCTGATTGAAAAAGCTCCTCCTGGATATTCTCTTTGCCATGATGCGACCTCCTCGATTATCAGTAGTACAGACTTCAATACATTATTCTCTTTGCTAAAAATGTCAAGAAAAAAGGGGGAACAAGCACCTATTTAGAGAAAAAACTCCTCAAATGAACCTAAAAAGAATTACAAACCGCATCCAATCTCTTGCTCAAGATCCTAGACCTCGTGGATCTGAGAAGCTATCCATTCGGAACCTTTACCGCATCCGACAGAGTGACTACAAAATTGTCTATTTCATAGAAGATGAAACATCGGAGATTTAAATTTTTGAGATCGGGCACAGACGTGAGATCTACCGGTAAAACCGATGAAAAAATCGTTGCCAGGTCCCACTCTTTATTCCCATTGAAATAGGTGCCTGAGCCTTATTTTTATTTTCTGGAAGAGTGGAATGGGTGTTTTCTGATCGGAATGTATCATAGGATAAACGCGTTTCTGAGCATGATCTTTCTGGAATATGGATAGCTTGAGCAAGATCATCGAAAGCAGCGCTCCCCGTAATATCCGGCGGAAAGCATTTCTGCCTTTATTCTGCTTGATGGTGAAACGGAACCACCTCTTCAAGATGCTTTTCCAGGAGTAGAAGGACTCATTGATGTGACGAAATGCAGAAAAAACATCCTCTTCTTTAACGCTTTTCGGTTTAAAAACCAGGTGGTCCCCTTCATAATGGGAGAGATCACTATCCATAATGCGGCCCTCTCGGACGATCTGCTGATGGAAGGGAGTTCCGGGAATCGGGATGGAGATGGAGAGAAGAATGGAGCTCGGGTCGATCTCATCGAGCTTTTTTGGCAAATCCTTGTAATATTCAGGAGTATCCTCATCGAGAGCCAGCATCATTCCTGTGAATGTCAGGATCCCCCGTTCCTTGAGCTTTATGAATAGCTCCTTGTATTCTTCAACCTTGTTCTGCTTCTTGTGGACAGCGGCAAGGCTCGGCTCGTTCAACGACTCGAGTCCGATAAAGGCCATTCCGCAGTGTGCCTCAACGAGCAGGTCGAGAAACGTATCATCGTGGAGACAGTCGAAGCTGAATTGAGCCCCCAAACCCCACAGCTTGAGCTTGGCGATCTCTTTGAGCAGCTCTTTGGCGTAGCCGAGATCACCGCCCAGATTGTTATCCAGGAGCATGGCTAGCTTGCGCTTTGCAAAGGGAAGCTTTTCCGTCGCTGTCAGGTCGCGGAGCACATCCCCTATCGGCCTCATTCGAAAGGGCTTGCGCTCGATCGTAAGCTGACAGAAGCTGCAAGTGTATTTACAACCCCTCGTCGCTTCAGTCACAACTGGAACTGCATAGTCCGGCTCGATAAGGTCGTAGCGCGGCGGCGGGATGTTATCCAGGGGCGGCGCAAAGGGCGCCTCATAAATCTTCTGCAGTCTTCCTCTTACCATATCTTCAACGGCTCTGGGCCAGACCTGTTCAGCCTCGCCCACAATCACAGAGTCCATATGGGGGATGACCTCTTGGGGAAAGGTCGAAGCATATTTACCCCCAGCAACGACCGTCTTTCCGAGTTTTTTAAACTTCCTGGCGACCTCATACGCATGGGGCGCACAATAGTCCATGAAGCTGAGGGCGATAAAATCCGCATCCGTGTCGTAATCGATGGGCCTCACCATCTCATGGAGAAGATCGACCTCGACGATATCCGGCGTAAGCCCGGCAACCAGAGCGCCCGCGAGAGGAGGCGCCGGAGACCTCGCGAAATACGCTTCGCTGTCACCCAAGTTTTGAAAAAGCACGATAATCTGTAACTTTGGTTTGCTCATCCGAACCCTCCTTTGGGTCTTTTAATCTCTGGGCAATTCTTGCCATGGCCTTGTCGACTAACCGAGGCAGCACTCCCTTAGTTGCCGACAAAACCTTGCCTTTTGTGGTCAAAACAATCTCTTTTTTATTTTTTTCTATGCCCCGAATGATTTTTTTTGCCACTCGGCGGGGAGACTCATAAGGCCCGGCCGGCCGGCGTCCCCCTCCCACGTGTTTTTCCTTGGCAAAAAACTCGGTCTGCGTATATCCGGGATATACAACCACGACAGAGACGCCACTCCCTGAGAGCTCGGCCCTCAAGCTCTGGCTCAACACGGCGAGCGCCGCTTTCCCTGCACCGTATGCACCCAGATAGGGAACACCATATTTTGCTGCCACAGAGGCGATATTTACCACACACCCCTCCCCTCTTTGTGTCATATGAGGGAGAACTTCAAGAATACAGTGAACGGCTCCGAAAAAATTGACTGCCAAGATTTTCCGAAAATCCGCTGTCGACATTCTTTCCGTAAAGCCGTAAACACCGATCCCCGCGTTATTCACCAAGATATCGATCCTCCCCATCGACTTTATGGATTCTTCTATGAGCCAGCTCACATTTTCCTTAACCGCGATGTCACAGGGGAAAACGAGGGGTTTGGGGAGATGGGAGAAGGCAGTGCTGATGTCCGAGGCGACATTTTCCAGACGGCCTTCTCTCCTGGCCGCAAGAGCCAGCACTGCCCCTTTTTCGGCCATCGCAAATGCGAGGGCCCTCCCTATCCCTGAAGAGGCCCCCGTGATCAGGACCTTCTTCCCTCGAATTTCAGCCATAGTATCCCCCCTTTTATGAAGCATGGCTGAAAGTCTGATAACGACTTTGTTTCCACATCGCCCGGATGAGGTAAGCTCCGAATCCGATGCAGAGAGAGTTGATTAAAATATTCATCACCGCCTCTTCCAAACCTAAAAAATAGATTCCCTGCTGTGTGTTGAAGGACACATCCAAGAGGCCAAGGAATATGAGCGATGCTCCCCCCATAAGAGAGAACACGGTGCCGTATAATTTTTTCTTCAACAATCCAATGGCACCTATGATCAACATGAACGCCAGATAAAAATCCGCCACTGGGAAGGCCGACTCAAAAGCGTAATAGACCTCTTTCAAACGGGAGTCCTCGATGCTCACCACATCCGTAGAGAAGAAGGCCACCCAAAAAGCGATAATGCCGAAAGCGACCGCCAATTCCATCACGGCAATGGCAGGGATGACTTTTTTCGTTCTCGGACGAATGCCTCCCAATCTCCTCAATATTCTATAAGTCACCGAAGCTGAGAGTGTAAGCGTCATTTTCCTTTTCCTCCCTTCTCAATTTTTCCATCGTTCTTCGTCCGATCTTTTTAAAGATGGGGTACAGAGCGAAAAATATTCTGGGCAAAGCCATCCCTATCCGCACAAAAATGCCCATTCCCGACGGGATCAGTTTTTCAGGTTTGTCATTGAGTGCGGCATCGAGAATACCCTTTGCTACGCGTTCCGGTTTCAAAGGCTCTCCGATAAAGGACATCACGGCATCGTCGTGTCTGAGCTCATATGCCAACTGAGGCGTGGCCACAGAATCGGGACAGACGGCCGTGACCTCGACAGGTGAATCGAGCAATTCCGCATAGAGTGAAAAACTGTAGGCCCGGATGGCCGACTTCGTTGCACTGTAGACCGCCTCTCCTGGCATGGGGACGATCCCGCCTAGAGACGCCACGTTAATGATCTTGCCACTTCCCTGGGCTTTCATCACACGCAAGGCAGCCTGACAACCATATACGGTTCCCAAAAAATTCACGAAAACCTGTCGGTGGATTTTATGGATCGGCAGGACCTCAGCTGCTCCGGGTTGTACGACTCCAGCATTGTTCACTAAGATGTCGACACGGCCGTATATTTCTACGACCCTCCACATGAGAGAATGCCACGATTTTGGGTCTGAAACATTATGTTCAGCCGTATATGTCTTAGCTCCAGACTTGACGAGGGAATTGCGCAATTCATGCAGGGCATTCTCTCTAATGTCTGTAAGCACAAGGATAGCCCCATGATGGGCAAAGAGACGTGCTACAGCCCGGCCTATCCCTCCTGCAGCACCAGTAATAATGACAACTTTATCTTCAAGCTTAAGCACGTGTTTTCTCATGAGTCATCTCCTATCAATGGATCCCCGATGCCGCCGCCATCTGAATTAGCTCTTTGACATAAGTTCGAGGATCGGAGCCGGCATACTCTGACAGATTTCGTATACTTGCTGTATCCAGGGGGATCAATCCTCTCGAATTTTTTATACTCACTCCAAGCCCCTCGCTAACTTCTCCGATCAAAAGAGGTTTCCAACCGATTCTTTTTGCGACAGCGAGGAATTCTCGCTCCTTAGATGTGCTGACTGTAAAAACGAGCTCATATTCCCCGTGAATCCCGGCCAAAACCAGCCACGGCGGGATCCGCTTCAAACGTGTTATTCGGTAAGCCATCGGATGGAGGATCCGACCCCAGTTATCGTAAAGGATAAACCGGCGGCCGTTGAGCCTCATAAGCGTATCGACGGTGTGAAGGACACCGTCACTCGAGTCCATACAGCTGCTGGCATAATTGCGGATCACTCGACCCTCCCTGATCCGTGCGACAGGTCTGTAGAACGATCCAGGGAGAAGCCGATTCATCCGGCTGAGTTTTAGAAAAGCATAAATATTTCCCAAGCCTGCAGGATAAGTTATGTAGAGTCGGTCGCCGACCTTGGCCCCCAGCCGTGTCATAGCGCATTGCTTGGGAACGAGCCCGACGGCACAACCGGAAAGCAGTAGATCTCTGCCCTGGTTGGTATCTCCTCCTAGGACAAATGTGTTGATCTCGCTGCACGCATCGGAAACACCCCGGGCAAGTTTGGTGATAAAATTTTTAGTCGAATCTGGAGAATAGGAGATGGTCAGCAGCAAACCCAAGGGATCCGCTCCCACGGCCGCCAGATCCGAAAAATTGACCATGGCCAGCATCCAACCGATAAAATGGGGATCGTCATACAGGCCGCTTGCGACCTCCTCGACAAGAGCGTCGGTTGTGACCGCCAGGTAATTTTTGCTGCTATCTCCCAATTCTATGATTTCCGCATCCGATTCGTGTGTATTGCCGATCTTATGGGGCGATTTTAGAAAATTTCCGGCAATTCTATCGATTGCCCTGTTTTCGAAGATTTGGTCCATCATTGACACACCCTCAAGGCTTTACGGAGAAGTCTGATCCGAATGCGACGGGCGAGAGACACTTCTCCGTCCATCTCCAGTGCAATGGGCGTGGATGGAGCGATTTCGATGGCTCTGGCACGCCAGGCTCGCGTTTTGGGCAATCCCACAAATTTTCCCTGTGTCATTGAAACTATGGTTCGCACACGCGCGGGAAGACCCATCTTCTCGCACAGTGCGACTCCCAAATAGTCACTCTGCGGCGAGATCTCGAGATCATAACGGAAATTTCCGCTGACGTTGGGATTGATAAAAACGCTCATGGTGGTGAGTTCGGTTTCAACTCTCTCGTCACCGATTTGGAGTCTGGTGGGAATATTTTTTGCCGTAAAGAGTGTCTCGAGGGCCGCGTACCAAATCGTCCCTTCGACCCACTTGGGCTTTAGCCAACTGACGACCCTGTCATCGGAGTTGAAGAGATGATTGGCCTGGGCGATCAAACCTACGCTGCAGTTGACGATAAAATATCTGCGATGATTACGGTTATCCAGATCTTCATAGTCCACGAGACCTACGTTATGAAGTTTGGCCTGTTCATAATTCAGCTTCACGGGAACTCTGCCATTACCGTGAGTCTGAATTCTGGACTTTGTAAGGGATGGTTTGTTACGAGCATTGGGGGTAAGACCATAAACATCCCCCGAAGATTGACCGTTGTCCTTTCTCAAAAAAGATTTGTGAAAATCATTGCTCGAACCCAGTCCGATTGCACCGAGAACGAGTTCCTTCTGCGAACCATTTCCCAGATCCATGAGCTGGTTGAGGAGAAAATTGACCGTCCCATCTCCTCCAGCAGCAACGAACACTCGCTCTCCCCTTTCGAACTTCTTTTTATATGTCGCCTTAAATTCCTTGAACCCGGAGACGATCGAATAATCTTTTCCCAGGTAGTTCTTCTCCAGATCAAACCTCAGTTTGCGCCATTTCTCAAGGCCCCCTGTGCCGTTGCAGTATTTGTTGAGCAGAATGATCATTGTCCTACACCTGTGTTTTTTCGGGTCTGTATTTCAACGTCGCCTCGAAAGCAAGGTAAAAGACCGCCATAAAACCTAACCAGTGCGGTTTGAAGGCGATAACGATGGCCAGGGCATAGAGGATAAAGGCCCGGACCACATTGGAAATGGGTCCGTAAGCCTTGGCCTCATCGCGGGTGCGATGGATCTTGACTTGCGCCGAGAGATTCACAGCCAGTCCCATAAGAAAAATCGAGATGGCAAATAGGTTGGTATGTGCTCTATATAAAGCTGAACCTGTGAAAATTGCTGCTGCTACAGCCAAAATATCGCTGAAGACCGCTGTGGCTCTCCAGCCGAAAACGACGGGAAATGTCCGGTATCCTGTTTCTCTGTCCGCAGTTATGTCCTTGAGGTAACCCATGACAACGAAGTTGCCGTATCCGAAAAAAACAGCTGCAACTGCAAAAATGAATGCCAGGACTCCATCTTTCATTATTGAAGGAACAGAAGCAAAGTGCTCCTCGACACCGGTCATCCAACCCATAGCCGGCAGGAGTGCAACGATCCAGGAATTCCAAAAGGGCCCGGCCCACCATCTTTTTTTGAAGAATGTGTATCCCAGGAGGCCCAGAACTGCCGCAATTCCGGGCACAAGAATGAGCGGATTCAGGTAGGCTAGGATCAAGATTCCGATCATTAACCCAGAGATACTTACAATCAGAACCTGTTTTTTTGAAAGAGTCCCCTGGACCAAGGGGCGATAGGGGGACGAGATCGCATCGGTGTCCGTCTGAAAACAATCCGTCAGCGCCTGCCCTAATCCATAAGAAACAAAAAGCGGGAAAAAGGCGAGAATTATTTTCGCCGGATGAGGAGACTCGATGAATGCCAGGCCAACAAGCCCTGCAGCGCCGGAGACGAAAATCAGGTAGGGCCGCATGGTTATCAAGAAAGCTTTCCAGAAATCAAGGCTCGAGATCGAGAAATAGGATTTTTGTGCAGCCAATTGACTTTCGGCCTTTGAAGCCTGATATTTTGGATCTGAAGCGTGAATCAGACCAGCTGCGATGACGCTGGCCTTCGTTTTAAAAATTCGTCTGAC
>JASFEP010000112.1:0-11287 GCA_050124775.1 Candidatus Aminicenantota bacterium | reverse complement strand
TGGAGACCATCTCTTCCGTCTCGTGCCAGACGTCGTAATCCGTGACCAGGTTCATCGTAGAGTAGCAGATCTCGGCTTCCCTGCACAGCTTGGCCTCTGTCACACTGGTCATACCTATGACGTCGCATCCCCATAACCTGTAGATCTCGGATTCGGCCTTTGTCGAGAAGAGAGGGCCTTCGATGCAGATATAGATTCCCCCCAAATGGCACCTTATTCCCAATTCTTTTCCTGCATCGAACAAAAGCCCGGAGACTTCAGGACAGACAGGATGTGCGAACCCGACATGAGCAGCGATCCCCTCCCCGAAGAAAGAGCTCTTCCTGTGTGTCCTATCGAAAAACTGATCGGCGAAAAGGATGTCCCTGGGCCTTATGTCTTCCTTCAAAGATCCCACACAGTTCGTGGATATGACTCTAGTCACTCCGAGCATTTTAAATCCGTAAATGTTGGCTCTGTAATTGATATCCGAAGGCATTAGAGTATGCCCCAGTCCATGGCGGGTGAGAAAGGCTACCGTTTTCCCTTCCAGCTCACCGATGATGTAGGACGCAGACGGTCGGCCAAAGGGTGTGTCGAGGTCGACGTTTTCAAGCACTTCCATCCCCTCGATTTCATAGAGGCCTGTCCCTCCCAGAAGACCGATGTCGACCTGGGGGAGATTGTCGGGATCGGCAATCATTGTGTCTCCTCCTTATCTTTTCTGCGGTCGAAGATTTGCATGTTTATTTGAGAACTATGGTATATAACTTACACAACACCAAGTCAAGCATTCAGCTGCATTCACCAACGTTTCCCAATACGCAATACATACGGTTCCGAGTGGTTCAATTGGAGATTCGAAAACACGCCCAGTTTCCCCAGGGAAGAAATTTCACTCGGATGTAGGGCCTGTCCTCACATCGTCCGTGGAGAGATGTACCGCACCTCTCCAATCCTACATCACGGTTTCCTCCAACACAATTGAAACACACAGCAGCGACGCACAATTTCAGGAGTGGCATCTTTGAGAGATGTGTATATAACTTTGTTGTTTATTGAGTTTTGAGTGAAATTTGGTTATCCTAAACGGAAAGGAAATCGCGATGGACGTGAAGACAGATTTGGATTCTTTGATAAATGTTCTCAAGAAGATAAAGCGAGTCGCTGTACTTACGGGGGCGGGGATCTCTGCCGAATCGGGCATCCCCACATTCCGTGGCAAGGATGGATTATGGAAGACATACCGGGCTGAAGAGCTGGCGACACTTTCTGCGTTTATTAGAGATCCCGGACTCGTCTGGGAATGGTATGACTGGAGACGGGGAATCATCGGCTCTAAAGATTATAATCCGGGACACGGAGTACTGGCCGGCTGGGAAAAATTCTTCCCCACCTTCCATGTGATCACACAGAACATTGACGGGCTCCACCAAAAAGCTGGATCACAAAACGTGTTGGAACTTCATGGAAACATATGGAAACTGCGCTGTACCGAAGAGGGAAGCATCATCGAAGATTTTAACACACCTCTCGGAGAAATCCCCCCTCGCTGTTCCCAATGTGGTGCTCTCCTCAGGCCCCATGTAGTCTGGTTCGGCGAATCGCTAGATGCCTCCATACTCCAGAGCGCATTCGCTCTGAGCTCGAGCTGTGAAGTCATGTTCGTTGTGGGCACTTCTGCAGTGGTCCAACCCGCCGCATCACTCCCGCTTGCAGCGAGCGAAACCGGGGCAATCATTGTCGAGATCAATCCGGATCCCACTCCCCTAACATCGCATGTGGATTTCTCCTTTAGGGGAAAAGCGGGTGAAATCCTCCCTAAAATCGCTGAAACTCTGGCTACAGCCATTCCTACAGCAGAGGAATAAGAGGATATGAAATACGTCTACTTCGATGCATTTAGCGGATTGAGCGGCGATATGATCTTGGGAGCGCTGCTCGATCTTGGCGTGGCGCCAAATACATTCATCGAGAAAATGGCCGAGCTCGGACTTCCCGTGGATATAGTGATAGAGGAAACCAAGAGATGCTCCCTTAGAGCCCTCAAGGTCGATGTCCGCGTCCGGTCCAAAGCAGAAACAACAAGGAAGTGGTCCGATGTGGATAAGCTTATCACGAATGCCCCCTTCGACGAATCGGTAAAATCCAGCGCTCTCGATATATTCAAGAGGCTTTTCGAAGCTGAAGCCCATGTCCATGGACACACATTTGAAAAAACTCACCTTCATGAGGCAGGCGCCGATGACGCCATCGTAGACATTCTGGGCAGTTGCTTCCTTTTCGAACAGCTCGAGATCGACGCATTCTATGCCTCTCCGCTGAACGTGGGAGAGGGCACTGTTCAAACTGCCCATGGCACACTCCCCGTTCCGCCTCCAGCTGTGGCAGAACTGCTGAAGGGTGTCCCCGTTTACTCAGATTTTGTGAAACAGGAACTCGTAACACCCACCGGTGCTGCTATTATTTCCTCTGTTGTCGAAAAATTTCTGCCTTTTCCAGAGCTCAGTTACGAAAAAGTCGGATGTGGGGCCGGAGGCAGGGATTTTGCCGATTTTCCTAACATCCTGCGGGTGTTTTATGGAGAGAAACAGCCCACAGATATCGACAGGGATATCTATATTATCGAAACCAATATCGATGATTCCACACCAGAGATCCTTGCGGGTTTCTACGAGGTGGCCTTTTCCCTCGGAGCTCTTGATGTATATCTGACACCTGTCTTTATGAAAAAAAACAGACTGGCCACTAAGTTAACACTTTTGGCCGAGCTCGATAAAATCGATCCCTTGGTCAGTGCGATTTTCGAAGAGACCAGTTCATTGGGAGTCAGATATTTTCCTGTCTCAAGAAGAGTCTTGAAGCGCAAAATCGTAAAGGTTCGATTGTTCGATGAAGAGATACCCGTCAAGGTCGCATTGAGCGGGGTTAAGGAAATGAACATTCAACCCGAATTTGCGGATTGTTTGGTGTTGGCGAAGAAAAAAGGTCTCCCCGTGCAACAGATCCTGGAGCTTGCCCGGCAGGAATACTTGACCCGTAAAGATCGATAACACGAATCATCGAAAACATGGAGTTGGAAGGAAAAACGGTAATAATATGAAAAAACAAAATAAGGTCGACCCAGAAGCGATCGAAAGAGGCGTAAAGCTCATCCTGGAGGGAATCGGTGAAAACCCTGACAGGCCAGGCATCCAGAGGACTCCCAAAAGAGTCGCCCGAATGTTCAAGGAAATCCTCGGCGGGCTGAGCGAAGACCCCGCCAAGCATATGAGGGTGATCCAGGACGAAAAACACGACGAGATGGTCCTGATCAAGAATATTCCTCTCTACTCCATGTGCGAGCACCACCTTCTCCCTTTTGCAGGAGTGGCTCATGTGGCCTATATTCCGAAAGGGGGACGTATCGTGGGCCTCAGCAAGATCGCCCGCGTCGTGGAGGCCTATGCCCGAAGGCTTCAGGTGCAGGAACGTCTGACCAAACAGATTGCCGACCTGATCGACGAACGGCTGAAACCTCTTGGCGTGATGGTCGTCATCGAAGCCGAGCATATGTGCATGTCCATGAGAGGCGCAAAAAAACCGAAGTCATTGACCGTGACCTCAGCCGTGCGAGGCTCCTTCCGCAGCAGTCATGCCACACGAGCGGAAGCGATGACTCTGATCAAAGGAGGAATCCCCAGTGGAAAAGAGCTCTAAGGAGACCTTTTTCATCACAACACCCATATACTACGTGAACGATGTCCCTCACATCGGGCATGCCTACACGACTATCATTGCGGACTCCCTTAGCCGATTCAAAAAACTCTCTGGAAATGAGGTGTTTTTCCTCACTGGTACGGACGAACACGGACAGAAGATCGAAAAGTCTGCTGCCGAGAAAGGTCTCAAACCCATCGAACTGGCTGATCGGGTTGTGGGACGGTTCAAGGATCTCTGGAAATCGCTGAATATCGAATATGACTATTTCATCCGTACCACCCAGCCCTTCCATGAAAAAGGCGTGCAGAAGATCTTCCAGACACTGAAAGATAAGGGAGATATCTACAAAGGCATTTACGAGGGCTACTATTGTGTGAGCGACGAGAACTTTCTCTCCGAAGATGTTCCTCTGGAAGATGACGGACACAAGATCTGTCCAGACTGCGGCAAAAAAGCAGGCAAAGTATCCGAAGGGTGTTATTTTTTCAAACTGTCGGCCTACCAGGATCGCCTCATCGCGTTTTACGAAAAAAACCCTGAATTCGTACGTCCTCAAAGCCGGATGAACGAGATTACCAGCTTCGTCAGACAAGGACTCAAGGACCTCAGCATAACCCGGACCACAGTCAAATGGGCCATTCCCGTCGCCGATGATCCAGAGCACACGATCTATGTGTGGTTCGATGCACTGCACAACTATCTGACCGGGATCGGATATGACTGGAATGAGGGGCTCTATAAAAAATTCTGGCCGCCGACAGTACATCTCATGGGCAAAGACATCCTGAGATTCCATGCCGTATTCTGGCCCGCGTTTCTGATGGCCGCAGGTTTTCCTCTTCCCAAGACGGTTTTTGGTCACGGCTGGTGGCTCAAAGACGAGACGAAGATGTCCAAATCCAAGGGAAATGTCCTCGATCCTCATATTATCCTCAAAACTTTCGGGGCAGACCCTCTCCGGTATTTTCTGCTCAGGGAGATCCCAATCGGTCTGGACGGAAATTTTTCCCATGAAGGATTCGTTCACAGAGTCAACTCCGACCTCGCCAACGACTTGGGGAATCTTTGCCAACGCACGCTGACCATGATCGCAAGTTATTTCGACGGAGCGATCGAAGACATGGATGTGGAAAGCTCTCAGGATATCGCCCTCAGGACCGAGATGGAAAACCTCAAGAAGAGTGTGTTCGAACACTATGAGAATTACGCCATAAACAGAGCTCTGGAAGAGGTCTGGGTTTATATAAACTCTGTCAACAAATATCTCGCCACAAATGAACCATGGAAGCTCGCAAAGGACAAAACGCAGAAAAAAAGGTTGGCGAGGGTGTTGTACCAAGCGGCAGCTGCGATCCGTGTCATCGCTTATTTGATCCACCCTGTTATTCCCGATTCCACAAACAAAATCTGGGAATATCTCGGAGAACCCGATCCTATCACCTCAGAGACCTATGCAGAGCTGACTTTCGACAATTTCAAACCGGGCCGGAAAATTCATAAGCCACCTGAGCCCCTTTTTCCGCGAGTGGGCCTGAAAGAGTTTTTAGAAGATCAGATAACCGAGATCAAAAAAACTGTCAAGGAGGAACAAATGGACGTTATCAGTTTCCAAGAATTCAAGAGAATGGACCTGCGGGTCGCAAAGATCCTGGATGCAGAACGCGTTGAAGGAACAGACAAGCTCCTCAAAATCAAAGCCGATATCGGCACAGAACAAAGACAGATGGTAGCCGGAATCGCCGAGACGTATGCACCAGAAGACCTGATCGGAAAGAAGCTCATCGTAATCGTGAACCTTCAGCCCGCCGTCATTCGGGGAGTGGAATCTCAAGCGATGCTGCTCGCAGCCGAGCTGGAAGGAAAGGCGTATATACCGTTTTTCGTCGAAGACATCCCTGCAGGAGCTAAAGTCCTCTGAAAACCTTAGAGAGAAGACATTTTTTAAGATCGATTTTTTCTGCCTTTACCGGTATAGGAAGCCTTTTGGCCTTCCATAAACCCCGGTATTTTCTGAGACCTCCGCAGGCAACACACACTCAGAAAACAAGCGTCTTCCTAAAGGTTTTAGGAACCGCTCAAGATGGGGGTATCCCCCAAATCGGCTGCTATTGCAACAACTGCCAAAGAGCTAGGCAGAATCCGAAATTTGCACGTCTCCGTCCTTCACTGGCCGTTTTTGACAGCAAAAAGAAGGAGGTCTTTATCGTCGACGCCTCACCGGATATCGCTCTCCAGTACGACCTCGTTCATGAACGAATGCGTCGCCCTCGAAAACGCAGAAAAAACACACCCGATGGCATACTGCTCACACACGCGCACATCGGCCACTACACAGGATTGATGTTCTACGGATACGAAGCCCTGTCAGCAGATAAACTACCTGTTTTCTGCTCCCAAAGGATGGGTGACTTTTTAGCGGAAAACGGTCCCTGGAGTCAATTGGTCAAATTCCAGAACATATCCATCCATTTACTCGAGCCGGAAAAAAACATATCCTTGACACCACACATCTCCATCACTCCCTTCACCGTCCCCCACAGGGATGAGTACTCGGATACATTGGGATTCCTGATCGCAGGACAAGAGAAAAAGGTTCTCTATATTCCAGATATCCAGAGCTGGAATGCATGGGACCGGGATATCAGAGAGGAAACCGGCCGAGTCGATGTCGCCTTGTTGGACGGAACCTTCTACAGCCCTGATGAGCTTCCGGGACGTGACCTCTCCCGCATAGGACATCCCTTTATTACAACAACCATCGATTCGCTCAGACAGATCGCAAAAAAAGGGGACACACGAATATATTTCACTCATCTCAACCATTCCAACCTGGCCCTGGATCCAGATGGGGATGCCAGAAAGAACATCACCAATGAAGGATTCGCTCTGGCTCAAGAAGGAATGGAGATATCCTTATAGCCTTTTTGGAGCTCAGTGAGAGGAATGGCTCCCTCTCTAAGGATCTGAGGTTTCGGAGAGGTGAGGTCGATCACTGTCGAGGGAAGACCCCCTTTTGTTTTGCCTCCGTCGACGATGCAATCCACTTGGCCCGCGAAGATGTTTAAAACCTTATCGGGATCCGAGAGTTCCTCTTCCCCAGAAAGATTGGCGCTTGTCGCTGTAATGGGAAATCCCGCCATTTTTACAAGATCTCTCAACACAGGATGGGCGGGGAGGCGTACACCGATGGACTTCGCCGCCCCCAACAGGTCCCTTGGGAGAAAGGGAGCGGCTGGGAAAATAAGGGTCAGAGGCCCTGGCCAAAAGAGATCGAGAAACGGCTCTGCAACAGAAGGGATGGCAGCAACCACCATCTTCAGCATAATCCTATCAGAGATCACGACAGGGAGGGGTTTTGCTTTATCCCGTCTCTTTAGGACAAATATTCTCTTTACAGCCTCGGGCGAGAAACAGTTGGCGCCCAATCCATAGAAGGTTTCTGTCGGATACACGATCAATCCGTCTTTTTTCAAAATTGACACGATTGATCTTAATTGACCGGAAAGATTTTTTTCCTTATCGATCTTTATGACATGGGTTTTCATGGCCCTCACACACCGCTTATCGCATGTCCAAAGAATTTTAGCAAAATATTAAAGTGTTGACTATATAAGCCATCTATTCTATAAAAGAAATTCAGCCAAAAACTCAACTTTTATGAATAATTCAGTAAATAATGAATTATTCACGGACCGAGGTCGCCAGAAAGGCGAGGCAGTGGCTGCTGAAGATGGTGTGGACACCCTCGAAGGGGCTGCAACGAAGGCTTTGTGGGGAGATCGGTTCGCCTGAAAGGTCAAAGATGCTGCCATTGAGGAATAAAATGCTTTTAGAGTTTGAGTTTGGCAGCAGATTTTATGAATAATTCAGCTTAAGAAGTGGACAGGTGACCTCTATAGGCAACACAAACGCTTCTGTTTTTCTCTGTAAGCAGGAGTTTGGATTTTTGGCATAGATTTTGCAGATCACTCTGAGAGAGGAGTAAAAAATGAAGAAATATTTACTTGTTTTCGTTGCACTTTTTCTGTTGATCCCCGGATTCGCCTTTTCGGACCTGGTGACATTCAAGGTGGGATATTTTTTCCCGAGAGCGAGCAGCGATCTCTGGGATCTGGAATTCGAACAGATGACATTCCAAAAAGGCGACTTTCAAGACACAGTTTTTTGCTTCACCTATGAGTATTTCTTGTCCAACCAGGTAAGTCTCTCCTTGAGCTTGGACGGGTACAGCGAAAAGAAGGCGGGAAACTATAACGATTATGTCGCTGATATGGTTGACAATGAGATCTATGCTTTTGATTATGGACAGGGGACTCCTATCGCACACGTTTTTACCGTCAGTATAACTCCCCTCCAGCTCTCACTGAAGCTGACCCCCTTGGGAAGAAGATCAGGTATTATCCCATTTCTCGGGGGAGGTGTGGGTGTTTATATATGGACAGTGAGACTGCAGGGAGATACCGTCGATTTTTCGGATCCCCGAGAGTTTTATGACGTAGATCTCGAAGAAGTTGTGATCGGTTATCCCGTCTATCCGACCGACACGCGAAGGGAAAGTAAATTTTCCGTGGGCTTCCACGGATTCGCAGGCGTCATGATCCCCGTCGCGAACCGTATCAGCGTCGAAGGGGAATTCAAATTCAACTACGCCAGTGGAGGCCTGGAACCGGATTTTCAGGGTTTCGAGAATTTCGACCTAGGCGGTTATCAGATCACTATCGGGATCAATTACTGGTTCTAGATGCCGCAGGAAAAAACACCTCCGTTTTTCCTGCCAGCTGTGATCTCAGTCCAGGATTCGCCTCTTTTCGATTTATCGTCACAATTTATATAACCTGGAATATTCATGAGTTGAGGCCAACCCAACCCACTCGTTCACAAAGGTCGAGGCAGAAGCCCCTGAAGATGTAGTAAACTCCTCGAAGGGGCTGCAACGATGGCATTGGTGCAAGATCGTCTCGTCCAAAGGGCAAAAGATGCCACAACAAGATATTGAGTTTTTCTCAATGGAAGATTATTGATATAAGTTTTTTAGCATTGTTTATGAATAATTCAGGAAAATCAGAAGGAATCGTAAGAGACAATCTCTTCGAGAGACTTGCGCCCGCGAGAACCGGGGACTTCGTCCGGGTATCCCAGGGGCGTGAGAGCCAGAACTTTGACATCGTCAGGAACCTTGAGCAGGGATTTGACGGCCTGCTCTTCGAAAGAACCTATCCAACATGTTCCCAACCCCTCCTCTTGGGCTTGCAGGATCAGATGCTCCAGAGCTATCGTGACATCCACGGGCCAAGACCTCATGTATCGTCCCATGGATCGATAACATTCATCAGGATAACCACAGGCGACAATAATGAGAGGGGCGTCAGCGATAAAGTTCTGGTCGTTGGAGGCTTTTGCCAATTTTTTCTTCAGCTCACTATCCTTAACGACCACAAATTTCCACGGTTGGAGGTTTTTTCCTGAGGGGGCAAGACGGGCAGCCTCAAAAACGCGACGGAGACTTACTTCGGGAACGGGATCTTTCTTGTATGCCCTAACACTTCGTCTCCCGCGGATGATATCCAGAACACTCATTTGGCCTCCTTGTTTAAATCCAAATATATTTTGAATAAATCCATCCTTTGAAAGTCACGAACTCTCTCTGCCGGAAACACAATCATCGATGAGTTTCCTGTATTCCGCAGCATCGGCTGTTTTTCCTCTCTTTGCAAAACCGTCCGCTAATACACGGCTCTTCTTGGCGATCTCTCGACGGACAAGCTTTATCTGGATAGGAGTAAGGTCCATCGTGAGGGCTTTTTGCAGGGCTTTGATCCGGAATCTATCCATTCCCCAGTATTTCCGGGAAAGCTGATCCTCGTGCCCTCCTCTTTTAACGATCAGCGGCCGGGTCAAAAAATATACGGGATAGCGGTGCGCAAGACGGATCCCGAAATCATAGTCCTCACAGACAGGAAGATCCTCATCGAAGACGCCGATCTCTGCGAATACCTCTTTCCGAAAAAGAGAGGAGGATAGGCTGATAAGGCAGAGGGGAAGTACTTTGTCAAAGATCCAGCCGGAATATTTCTGATGTCTTTTTTTGGGATTCACAAAGGCCCCCTGCCTGATCCATATTTCCTCTGTATAGCACATCATTGCGCTAGGTATCGTGTTCATCAGACTCATCTGAATCCCGATTTTGTCCTTCTTCCAGAGATCGTCTGAATCCAGAAAAGCGATAAAATCTCCTCTGGCGTCCCTAAGCCCTGTATTTCTCGCAGCACTCACACCCCTGTTATTCTGATAGATATACCGAATGTCGCGATTGAAGGAACGGACAACATTTTCGGTATGGTCCGTAGAACCGTCATCAACCACTACGACCTCGAAATTTCTCCCAATGTGGAGCTCACGAAAATAGCCCTGATCCAGAACAGACTGTATCGCTTCTTTTAAAAATCCAGCCCTGTTAAAAGTGGGAATGACGACACTGATCATGAAGCGGGTTTATTGATAACGATATTTTTGGACACTTCAAAGGGGATCTCGAGCCTTCCCCATACCGTTTGGATCTCTATCTCACCAGAAAACTGGCAGGAGGTGGAATCCTGCTGCAAAAAGGCATATACGTTCTTTCCCACCTCAAAAAAATTCAATAAAAGTGGGAGACGGAAGGACTTTTCGCCATCGGCGGGAATACTTTTGTCCCCGCCAATGTTGCCGTCTCCGATAGGATGATTCCCGACTTTGATCCTGTAACTGACGCTCTGGACCAAAAGCTCGAATCCATTTGCATTCATCAGTTTTATTTCAAGGTTCAAATCCGCGCCGCCGATGGTGAGCATGTTGATGTTGATAGCGACGAGGTCGACCTGAGGATCTTTATAGACCGGAAATTCCCCGGAAAAGGAAAAGGGCAGGCGTCCCCGTTCCTTCTTTTCATCGGCAAATGCCAGCTCACCCATAATGTAACACAAAGCTTTGTCTTTAGCCTGGATACCCTCCACCGCTCGAAACAGATGTTCATAAGTGATCTTTACAGGTAAGGCTATGAGCGTCTCTTCGGAGGGATCGAGCCGGAGCTTCGAATCCATGGAGGTCTGCAGTCGCAGGTATTCACTCTGATCGACCACGAAACGGTAGGAATAACCGGAAAGAAAATAGGGTTTTGAGGAAGAATTTTTGATTTGGATATAGAACACCAGGTTCAATCCCATATTATCCAGGTTCTGGACCTGCCTATCCCTTAACAAGATCGTGATGTCGTCCTCCAGGGACAACGAAAAGGCACCAACAGGAAGGAAACCGATCAGTAAAATAAGGATACACAATCGTCTCATGTCAAATCTCCTCGCTCATGAGTGAATAAGGATACACTAATCTCCCCGAAACGACAACCCTGTGGTTATTGAAGTTAGCATGTATACGGAACTGTGATAGCATGAATTCTCAATTCGCAATTATGTGTCTCGTTTGGATGGTGAAGAAAACCGTGAGAAGGGCTGAGCGGACATAGTATATCACCCAAGACGAGATATGAGTGCAATTTCCTCGCTGAGGAAAGCGAGTGTGCTTCCGAAACACCAATCGGGACATTCGGATGGTATTCATCACAGTTTTG
>JASFEP010000111.1:0-11413 GCA_050124775.1 Candidatus Aminicenantota bacterium | reverse complement strand
CGGCAAGTGGACGGTGCTCTTTGTCGGGCGTGTTATCCCGAATAAAAAGTTCGAGGATGTTATCAGGGTATTTTCTTGCTATAAAAGGTTTTTCAATCCCGATTCTCAGCTCATCCTTGCGGGAGATTTTAGAGGGATGGAGCGATATTATCACGCCCTCCAGGACCTCATCGACAGGTTGGAGATACAGGATGTTCATCTTACGGGCCACGTGGATTTTCGAGAGCTCGTGTCTTTCTTCAAGCTGGCGAATGTCTATCTCAGCATGAGCGAGCATGAGGGGTTCGGAGTGCCGCTCCTCGAGGCATTTCACAACCGGATTCCTGTGGTCGCTTTCAAGGCAGGAGCCGTGGAAGAGACGATGAATGGTGGTGGTGTTCTGCTCGCTGAAAAAGACTGTTTACGAACGGCTGCTCTTCTGGACATGATCCGCGATGACAGGGCGTTCAGAGAGGACATTATTGCCCGTCAGCTCCATGCGCTCGAAAAGTATAGTCGCGAAAATGTGTCTCAAATTCTTATGAGTCACATCGAAAAGGTGTCACGATCATGAGAATCGATCAGCTTGTCCCGGCATTCCACAGGGGAGATGCCATTGGCGATACAGCCTTTCATATGAAACAGTTTTTTCTGTCTCAAGGTTTGATATCCGACATCTATTGTCTGACTCGAGATTCCGGAGTCGAGGGTCAATCCCGGCTGTTCACTTCCTTTCCCGAACCCGATCCTGAAGACATCACGATCCTTCATTTTGCCTTGCCCTCACCGCTGACAGAGGCATTCAAAGCACTTCCCAGCCGAAAGGTAATGATCTATCACAACATCACACCGCACACGTATTTTGAGGGATTCAGTCAGGAGATGGTGCGCATCGCGCGTTTGGGACGTGAGGAGCTCAAATCCCTTTCTCCCCATGTCGAATTGTCTTTGGCCGATTCAGAGTACAACCGTCAGGAGCTCGCGGCCATGGATTTTCAAAGAACAGAGGTATTTCCCTTATTTATCGACTATACAAAGTATGAAAAGCCGGCAAGTGATTTTATTTACAGCCTTTTCGATGACAGCCGTCTCAATATTCTTTTTGTGGGCCGTATCGTGCCGAACAAAAGGATCGACGCCCTCATCAAGGTACTATTCTACTGCAAGAAGTATATCTCCCCTCTGGTCAGGTTGATCATCGTGGGAAAAACAAACTCGCTCCCAAAATACTTTGAGAGTCTGGTCCGTCTTGCAGATGAGTTCTATCTCAAACCAGAAGAGATCCGGTTTACTGGACATATTCCTGACGAGGAGATGTTCGCCCTGTATAAGGTGGCCGATGTATTTCTCTCTCTGAGCGAACACGAGGGATTTGGGCTTCCTTTTGTGGAAAGCATGATTTTCGACCTCCCCATAATCGCTTTCAACTCGACGGCTGTTCCATATACACTGGGCGATTCCGGAGTTCTCATCAACAATAATGAGTGTGTGGACAAGATCGGCGAGCTCATCTATCTCGTAGCACAGGAGGAGACGGTCCGGAAGAGAGTCATAACGAGCCAGCGCCGTCAGTTGGATCGCTACAAAAAAACAGACATGCGGGAATTCCTGCTGAAGAGTTTTAGGAGTATATCCGAATGAAGATCGCTTTTGTCGTTCAACGTTATGGACTTGAAGTTATGGGCGGCTCGGAGCTCCATTGCCGCCAAATCGCAGAAGTTTTGACAGAAAGCGGATTCGATTGCACGGTGTTTACGACTACAGCCAAAGACTATGTCAGCTGGAAAAACGAGTATCCTCCGGGTGAAACTGTCCTTAATGGTGTCCTCGTAAAACGTTACGGAGTCGACAAAGAGCGAGATATCGCTGCATTCAATAAATACTCCGATTGGATCTTTGCCAATCCCCACAAACATGAGGATGAGGTCGAGTGGATGGATCAGCAGGGACCCGTGTGTACCTCTTTGCTGAATGCTCTGGAGGAAGATGAGGACGAACACGATGTGTTCGTATTTTTTACATATCTTTACTACAATACTTATTGGGGCCTTCAGAGAGTGGGCAAACACAAGGTCTTGGTCCCCACTGCGCATGATGAGCCGGCCCTGTATCTTGAAATGATGAAGCGGGTATTTTCCCTGCCCGATGCTTTTTTGTTCAACACAGAGGCCGAACGTGATATGCTTGCCAGTCATTTTTCCTTTGAATATAAATATCAAGATATTGTGGGGGTGGGTGTCGAGATCCCCGAGAAGGTTAATGGTGCGCTCTTTTCGCAGAAGTACTTGGTCTTTCCTCCCTATATCTTGTATGCTGGCCGAATCGAACCAGGCAAGGGATGTCAAGAGCTGATCGATTTTTTTGTTCGATACAGTCGGCAGAATCCGGACCTGACTCTTGTTCTCATCGGAAAACTACTGATGGAAATTCCAAAACACCCCAAGATCAAATATCTGGGATTCCTCAGCCCTCTAGATAAAAACGCGGCTATGGCCGGGGCCTTAGCCACCGTTCATCCCTCGCGTTTCGAGAGCCTGTGTATGGCAGCCTTGGAGTCCATGGCAGTGAGGACACCCATTCTCGTCCAATCGCTTACAGCACCGCTCAAACAACACTGTCTGAAGGGCAGAAGCGGTCTGTTCTATTCCCATTATGAGGAATTCGCTGAAGCTATGGATCTCTTTACCGAGGATGTGCGATTGTATGATCGTATGGGAGAGAACGGTCTTGAATATGTGAGAGCTAACTATTCCTGGCACAAAATCGTCGAGAAGTACAAACGACTGTTCGCGCATCTGACCTGAATTCGTTCCTATCAAAGGATTCCAATGTCTCTGAACCGGTCCTCCCGTAATTTTCTCCATAATCCTGGGGGCATAACCGACTAAATTTTCTCAACGGAAACGTTCTGTTGTAAGGAACGTACGACCCTGTTGATATAGAGGGCGTTGTCGCACTCTCAGAGGTGCCAAGGGAAAAGGAGGCAGCCAGGCATAAATTGACTCCATCCGTTAATTGTGTTAAGAAATGACTCTGTCAATGAGATAAATGGCCTTCATAAACTACGCAACAAAAAGCCTTGCGATCAAGATCGTTTATTACGGCCCTGGCCTTAGCGGTAAAACCACCAACATCCGTTACATATACAGCAAGCTGGACCCGGATTCCCGGGGAGATCTGATCTGCTTGGAAACGCCGACCGAAAGAACGCTCTTTTTCGACCTGCTTCCCATAAAAGCGGGATTGATCAACGGATTCAATACCCATTTTCAACTCATGACTGTGCCTGGACAGGTGTTCTACGAAGCCTCCCGAAAAAGTGTGGTCAAAGGTGTGGATGGGATCGTTTTCGTGGCGGATTCACAGATTCCCCTCATCGATGCCAATCTGGAAAACTTCGATAATTTGAGACGGAACCTTCTGGACCATGATATCGACTTGAATTTGATCCCCTTGGTGTTTCAGTACAACAAGCGCGATCTGGATAATCTTATTCCTGTCGAAACGTTCAACAACCTTCTCAATCCCAAGAGCCGTCCCTATGTAGAGTCGTCAGCCATAAACGGCGAAGGTGTACTTGAAACCTTGAGAGAGATCGCTAAGATCACGGTCCCATGGGTCAGAGAAAAGTTGTTCGGCGAGAAGCGAGACTCTGAGGACAAGGAAGAACAGCTGAGACGGATCAAGGAGGCAGAGGCGCGGAGAGCCGAAGTCAAAACAGAGATCGAATTCGTTCCTGAAGAAGAGGCCGCTCCGATCCGGATGACAAAAATTAAATTTAAAAGCCAATCCGACATCGAGGATCAATTAGAGAATTTGGCGAAGGAATTTACATCTAAAGAGTAACTCCCCAGAGAGTTATTTCTGATCCAATACTCCGATCACTTTTTTCTCCCTTTTTGATAAAAATTAGGATGCTTGTTCGTCTGTGTATACGGACAGCGATGCTATTCAAGATCTTTAGTGCTTCTTTGCATGGGATCGAGGCATATCTCGTGGAGGTCGAGGTCGACATCTCTCTGGGTTTACCTGACTTTGTGATCGTGGGGCTTCCCGATGCCGCAGTACGAGAAAGCCGCGAAAGGGTGAAAGCGGCGCTTAAAAACTGCGGGTACGAATTTCCTTCGCGGAAAGTCATCATCAATCTAGCCCCTGCGGACAGACGGAAGGAGGGCTCCTCGTTCGATCTGCCGATCGCGCTGGGTTTACTGGCTCACCTCGATATTTTCCCTCTTGACCGCCTCCAAGATTATCTTTTTCTAGGGGAATTGGCTTTGGATGGCAGGCTTAAGAGCGGGAAGGGGATTCTGTCCGCAACCGTTCTCGCAAAAAAACTTGCATTTACGGGTATTGTCATACCCAGGGACAATGAAAGAGAAGCGGCCCTGGTGCAGGGCTTAGATATTTTTGCCTTGGATGACCTGGTTAAAGTCAGTCGATTACTGATTCATCCAGGCAGCATATCTCCCTCCTCATACAGTTTGGTGGATCTTCTACCCTCACGAAGTTTTGATGTAGACTTTGCAGAGATCCGTGGACAACAACATGCCAAGCGTGCGTTGGAGGTGGCCTCAGCGGGAGGACACAATGTCCTTCTGATCGGACCTCCCGGAGCGGGAAAGACGATGTTGGCCAGGCGATTACCGACGATTTTGCCACCCATGAGCTTCGAGGAGATCATCGAGGTCACACAGATCTACAGTGCATCGGGACTCTTGAGGTCTGGAGGTGTCGTTGGAGAGAGGCCTTTTCGCGCCCCTCATCACACAACCTCTGTGGCCGGTCTTATAGGTGGAGGCCTATGGCCGAAGCCCGGAGAAGTTAGCCTCTCGCATCACGGTGTTTTGTTTCTAGATGAGTTTCCAGAATTTCGTAAACACGCTTTGGAAGGTCTGCGACAACCTCTTGAGGATGGCGAGGTCACAGTTTCCAGGGCAACGATGAGTGTCTCGTATCCCTCCTCTTTCATGCTGGTGGCCGCCATGAATCCCTGTGAAGATGCGTTAGGCGGTTTTTCATCCGGAGATATCGAATGTACGGATACCCAGAGGTACCGGTACTACTCAAAAGTCTCGCGTCCTCTGCTAGACCGGATCGATATTCAGATCGAAGTGCCAAAAGTCGATTTCAAGGACATTATTTCGAAATCTGAGGGGGAATGTTCTTCTGAAGTTAGGGAGCGTGTGGTTGAGGCGAGAAAGATCCAGCTCATACGGTACAGGAGGACAAAAATATTTGCGAATGCTCAAATGGGAACCAAAGAGGTGAAAAAGTTCTGCCAGGTATGCTCTGAGGGGAGAGACCTTTTGGAGATGGCTGTGGACAGGTTGGGATTTAGCGCGAGAGCTTACACGCGGATACTCAAGGTGGCGAGAACGATCGCCGATCTGGAAGGACAGGAGCAAATAAGCCCCAGTCATGTCAGCGAAGCCATTCAATACCGCATGATGGATAAATATTTTTAGGGGGAATTTTTTCCTTGACATATTAATGAAGTTATATATAATAGTATTCTAATATTACAATAAGTAGACATTCCGATGAAAAAAAGAAAATATGCGAAGCAGCATGAAGAGCTGGCGAAAAAATTCGGAGCGCTGTCTCATCCGGCACGAGTGAAACTCGTACAGGATCTGATGAATGAAGAATATTGTGTCGGCGAGATCCAGAGATCCCTCTCCATATCTCAACCGAACGTTTCTCAACACCTAAAGATTCTGAAAGATGCGGGTGTCATTCGAGGAAGACGAGAAAAGACCAAGATCTGCTATACTCTTGCGGATGATAATGTTCGTAAGTCTTTATTGCTGTTTCTTAAAGGAGAAGGATCAAATGAGTAAGATCTATGAAATCACATCCGACACTTTCAAGAGTGAAGTCTTAGATTCCGAGATTCCGGTTGTTGTGGATTTTTGGGCTCCTTGGTGCGGTCCTTGCCGAATGGTTGCTCCTGTCCTCGAAGATGTATCCCAAAAGATGAACGGCAAGATCAAGTTCGTCAAACTCAACACGGACGAAAATCAGAAGACCGCTATGGATTATCAGATCATGGCGATCCCCTCGCTGTTGATTTTCAAAAAAGGCCAGGAAGTCGACAGGATCGTCGGTTTCATTCCTCAAGAACAGCTCGAAGTGAATATACAAAAGGTTATATCTTGACTTTATGCTGAACTATTCCTTTTATGTCCGTTGCCTCAGATCGGCTATTCTTTAGATAGTTGCGATCTTTTCTAACAGGATCGGACGAATACAACTTTTATTCTGAACGGAAATCCCGAGCATAATTCTATACTAAGAGCCCAAATCCGATCTCACTGTCTGTTTGCCATGCCGCAGTAATCTTGATACAATCGCAAATCCTCTTATTGAGTCAGGATTGCGGTGATGTTTTCTCCAATAGCCTTCCATGGGTGTATTCGGTTTGCCCAGGCTCGGGATGCCAACCGATTCCTCTCATTTCTTTTCTGAAAGCACCGTGATATTTTTTAGCTTGACATTAAGCCCAAATTCCCATTTATATATTTTTTTTAGCCGTTCATCACTTGATGAACCATAAACTAGAGAATTCACGGATTTTCCACTGCGTGGAGAGAGGAGGAGTTTTGAAAAATATCGGGAAATTGGATATTCCGAGACGCGCTTTTGTGAGTTCCATTCCTGGATTGTTGCTGAGCGGAAGTTTGTTCTCAGAATCCTTGTATTCTTTTAAGGATATTCAGGAGAAACCTGAACTCAAAGAGGAATTGACGGCGGAAGAATGGAAATGGGTGGAACAGTCTTTTATGGCCAAAGACCTGCCCAATTATTTTGGCAAAGGGTATAGCTGTGCCGAATCTCTTTTCATGGTCTCGCTCAGGTTCTTAAAGAAACCACAGGAGCTCGTTTGGGTGGCGGCAGGATTCGGCGGAGGGATGTACCATAAAGACCTTTGTGGTTTTCTAACAGCAGGAATAATGGCCATCGGACTTTCAGCGGGGATGCTGGATAAAGGGAGAAAGGAAGCGAAGGATCACTGTGCAACGCAGGTAAAAAGCTATTGGAAATGGTGGCAGACCGTATCACCTCTCCGTTGTTCGCATATCCGGACCGAGGGAACGAGCTCACAGGTCTGTCGCCGGTTGGGTCAAATCGCTGCCGCTAAAACAGAGGAATTGATCAAAACTGCAAAAGCATAAATGAGGAGGAACGGATGTCCTTAGTCATAAAAGGCTCTGGCTTGACGATAGAGGATGTGGTCGAAGTTTCTAGGAAGGAGAAACAGGTCGAGCTGCATCCTGATTCCTTGGATAAAATCAAAGAATGCCGCGCTATGCTCGAGAACAAGATCCGTGCGCGCGAGATCATGTACGGCGTCAACACCGGGATTGGTGAACTTTCAGAGATCGTTCTGGATACCGATCAGATCAAGGACTTTCAGAAATATCTGATCTACAACCATGCGGCGGGGATCGGCGATCCCGTGCCCGAAGAGCAAGTTCGTGCGGCCATGCTCAGCCGAATCAACGTTCACGCACACGGAAATTCAGGCTGTCGGCCGGAGATCTCCCTGACGTTGTTGGAAATGCTGAACAGGGGAGTCACGCCCCATGTCTGTCAGAAAGGATCTGTAGGTGCGTGTGGAGACCTGTCTCCGATGTCCCAGATCGCTTTGTTGATGATGGGAGAAGGAAAGGCCTATTACAGGGGCGAACTGCATGACGGAAAGATCGCAATGGAAAAGGCTGGAATCCCGATTCCCGGGTTATTGGCTAGGGATGGACTCGCCATTATCAACGGCTCGAATCTTCTGACGGGTATGAGCGCTCTATTGCTTTATGACACGAATAAGTGGCTCAAACAAGCAGAGGTGGCAGCAGCTATGACATTGGAAGCTCTCAAGGCCAACATGAAACCTTACACTCCTAAGCTCCATGAAGCGAGAGGATTTCCCGGCGCTGTCCGAACGGCGAAAGCAATCCAGAAAGTTATCAATGGGGGAGACCTAGCCGAGGGGAGACTCAAGGTCAAAGTCCAGGATGCCTACTCGATGCGCTCCACACCCCAGGTGATCGGAACCGCTCATGACGCTGTGGCTTGGGCGAAGGAGCAGGTGGAGATCGAGTTGAATGGCGTGGGCGATAACCCTGTTTTCTTCCCCGAGGAGAACCTCCAGCTGAGCGGCGCCAATTTCCAGGGATCTCCCGTGTCCCTGCCGATGGATATGGTGGGCGCGGCCATCACCATGGTGAGCGTGATGTCAGAGAGGCGGATGAATAGGCTGAATCACCCTGCGTTGAGTGTGGGACTGCCTCCGTTTTTGACAAAAGGAGCTGGAATGTTTTCCGGACTGATGTTGAGCCAGTATACGGCGGATATGATGATTGTGGAGCAGAGAATTCTCTCCATGCCCGCATCCATCCAATCCATTCCTGCGGCCGCAGACCAGGAGGATTTTGTCTCGATGGGAATGAACACAGCACTGAAGAACATTCAGATCCTGGATAATGCCTATGGGATCCTGGGTATCGAGTTCATGGCTGCAGCTCAAGCGCTGGATATGCGAGAAAAAATAGAGGAAGTGCCTTACAGGTTAGGCGTAGGGACCACAAAAGCCAAAGAAGTCATCCGGAAGTATGTCGACTATCTTGATGTCGACAGGCCTCTTTATCCGGATCACAACGCAATGAAAGAGCTTGTGATGTCCTGTGAAATCCTCGACGAAGTCGAACGAGTGGTGGGATCTCTTGAGGAATGACAGAAAGGCTGTCAACACAGCGGCTTGGTCTGTTCTGTTGCTTAGTCTGTTTCTCTGTTTTTGTTCGGAAAGAACGCCTCCCAAAGAAGGGATATCTCTGGAAGGTTATGTCTCTATATTTGACGGGGAAACACTTTCCGGATGGAGAAGATTGACCGAGTCCAGCGAAAACTCCGGCGTGTGGGAAGTGAAAAATGGAGAGATCGTAGCCAGCCAGACACCAGAAGGGGAGGGGGGGCTTCTCGTCACCTTGGAGACATACGGTGATTTCGAGGTGTATGCCGAGGTGAGGGCCGATTACCCCATCGACTCAGGCTTGTTCCTGCGGGTTCAACCCCATGTGCTCTCCTACCAGGTCACCATCGATCATCGGCCCGATGGGGAAATCGGTGCGATCTACTGCCCTGGCGGTGGGGATTTTCTTGTGCACAATCCGGAAGGAAAAGGATTATGGAAAAGCGAAGAATTCAACACTGTAAGGGCGCGCATAGAGGGTCAACCGCCACGGATACAGGCCTGGATCAATGGGGCTCAAACTGTAGATTTTACCGACACCTTCGTTGAAGACGGTTACAGAGTCCCTCAGGAAGGATTTTTCGGGATACAGGTCCACGGCGGTTCCAGCTGGGGAAAGGGAAACAAGGTCTATTTCCGAAGGCTCCTTATTAAAAAGATCACCCATTCATAAACGGGGACACTGGACGAATGGTCCCTGCGGGACGATTCCTGCAGTCAATTTCTCAAACGGAACTTTTGGGAAATGGACTCCGCATGAACATGTGAAATACCCATCTGTTAGAAAGCGCAAATCGTAAGGCGTGAGGATTTAAACACCAAATGGATGGATGGATTGGAAAACCCCTTTCGCCTCACGCCCAACGTTTTACGCCTCCTGGCGTTCATCGGTGAATAATACTCCGTCTCTAAAGACAATCTTTCCGTTCTTGATCACATGTTTTATGGGATTGATGCCGAAGTGGTAGACGAGTGTGAGATAATGGGGAATGCGGCAGAGGATAAGATCCATTTTTTTCCCGACTTCCAGACTCCCTATCTCTTCATCTCTTGTCAAGGCATAGGAGGCATTGGCTGTCACCGCATTTATGGATTCTTCTACGCTCATTTTAAGCGTGAAAACAGCCAGCTGCATGACAAAAAGAAGAGATTCGGTCATAGAACTTCCGGGGTTAAAATCTGTAGCAATGGCCACGATGGCCCCTCTGTCGATCAGTCTTCTTGCTGGAGCCTTTTTCTCTGACATTAGAAAGAAAGATACTCCCGGGAGGAGTGTCGCGACTGTAGAGCTCTCGGCGAGTTTATCGATCCCCTCGTCTGAAATCGCCACAAGATGATCCGCAGAAACGGCCCCCTCCTCAGCAGCGAGCACAGCACCGTTTAAAGGAGAGAATTCGTCAGCATGAAGCTTGATCTTGAATCCTTCGGCTTTGGCCGCGCGGATCAGATGTCTTGTCTCTTCGATGGAATAGACGCCTTCTTCGCAGAAGACATCGAAAAAATCTGCCAGTTGGTTTTCCCTGACACGGGGAAGGATCTCTTGTATGAGGAGTTCCATGTAGTCTTCTTTTCTGGACTTGTACTCCTTGGGGATCTCATGTGCGCCCATAAAAGTCGGAAAGATATCGATGGGATGGGAATTGTCTGCCTGTCTGATGGCATAGAGTTGCTTGAGCTCATCCTCGATATTGAGGCCATATCCGCTTTTGGCTTCGATCGTGGTCGTCCCGAGCGAAAGCATGCTGTCCAAACGTTCAAGAGATAGCTTCACGAGCTCGTCGCGGGTGGCTTGTCTCGTGGCGTCCACAGTTGTCTGAATTCCCATTCCCTTTTCTGCCAGCTGCTGGTATGTGTATCCTTCCAGACGCAGCTGAAACTCTTTTTCCCTACTCCCGGCAAAAGGCAGGTGCGTGTGAGAGTCGACAAGGCCGGGAAGACCCACGTATCCCTGTCCATCGATGAAGTCTCCGCCATCAACCAAACGGACATTATTTCTCAGGTCGTCGTCTTCGCCCACAAATACGATGCGGCCCTCAGAAGAAGCGATGCTTCCGTTCGTCAAAACCCCGACATTTTTGAGGTCATCTCCCCGTTTGGGAATAGAACCCCTGCAGGTCAACAATTGGCTGCAGCGGGATACTACACAATCAGCTGTAATCATCCAGACTTTTCCTCACCGGTGTTCGTTTGTTTCGTCGGATAAATGATGGCGTTTCATAGGGCTCCCATTTTTTTTCCCAGGCTGGCCTCTGCCAGAGGGATTCATTGCCTTTCGGCTCGAATATATAAGGTGGAGTTTCTTGGTGGACTTGGAACGGCGGAGGAGTCTTTTCTCTTGGACGTTGGAATTCCGGGGGAGTCACCGCATCCATGGTCGGTTTGGGTTCGAATCCTGTCGCGATCACTGTCACCTTAACCATCTCTTTCATGCTCTCTTCGATCACGGTGCCGAAAATGATATTGGCCTCGGGATGAGCCATGCTGTGGATCAATTCTGATGCCTTGGAGACCTCGTGCAGAGTGATATCTTTTCCGCCCGTGATGTTGATGAGGACGCCATGGGCTCCCTCGATGGACGTATCGATAAGAAGCGGGCTGGATATGGCTTTGTGCGCGGCGTCGACGGCCCTGCTTTCTCCAGAAGCGATGCCCGTTCCCATAAAGGCCATGCCCATGCCTTTCATG
>JASFEP010000110.1:0-11442 GCA_050124775.1 Candidatus Aminicenantota bacterium | reverse complement strand
TTCGAAGGCTCTTTTCCATCCATAAAAAGTTGACTTTGGTACATTGAAAGCACGATAAGCCTTGGCATCCGTACGATTACCTTTGGCGAATTGAAGAACTGACCATTTGAATTGGACTAAGAATGCCTCTCTAACTTCTTTTTGCATCTTTCAGACCTCCTTTTTATACCTTAAAAAATTGCATAAAGTGTCCAAGAGGGTCTGAAATACCTACACTCTCTCTGTAGACATAAAATATGCAAATTTACACAACAGGAAGCCAGTATTTACAGGGAATTCTTCAACCCAGCCAACTTCTCCCTCGCATCATCAACCTCAGCTAAGCCCGGATCAGCATCCTTCCAGAGGGCGAGGAGTTTTTCGTAATGCTCTATGGACTTGGTTCTCTTGCTACTACTCTGTAGGAACAAGACGTTTGAGTTCTTCAAACCAGTTCAGAACCACATTTATTTGCGTTGGAGGTGAAATGGGTTTGTTTGACTTGACCATCAAGAAATGCTGACCATCGGGTGCGATGTCATAGCTTCTAGCCCTCCCGGCCCAAGTATACGTCCCTTCGAATAGCAGTCTTGGATTTGCAGGCGAGAACTCTGGTTCTGTTACGATATCGACAGTCATCATCTTGTCCCCGTTGCGATAGAACAACTCCTGACCTGTTCGGGACCACACCGGATCCTTTCCGCCATCAGTAGATATTTGCCACAGCCCGCCCCCCATCTACTACCCATCTATCCTATTTAGTCATTAAACTAAACCCTGACGATCCATTTGCTTATGTTATAGTAGTTAAAGTCTACTAAGAAAAAGGAAAACCAATCATGCGATGGCGACAACCAATCGAAAATTTTTCTAAACATAAAAAAATTGGCAGCTTCCTGGCGATTGCATTTTTTCTTTCACTTTGGACATTAGGAGTGTCACCGATACAGGCAGCATACCTGCAGTCCAATCAAGAAATCGAAACCGTTGAGACCTTGGTTCAGGTGGAAGAATATCGCCTTAATTTCCAGGTTATCGAAGGCGGAAGCACAACCATCCTTCTCGAAGCTGGTGGGGGTATGCACTCGACTGAATGGTCAAAACTGGCACCCGAGCTTGCGCATAAAACAGGAGCCACAGTTGTATCCTATGACCGCGCCGGATTTGGAAAGAGCGACTTGCCGGAGACTCCCAATGATATGCGTGAAGAGATCGATTGGCTCTGGAGGGGACTCCAGAAACTTGGTCTGGACAAAAATCTCATCCTGACCGGCCATTCATTTGGTGGATGGATGATTCGCCTATTTGCAAGCGAACATCCCAATGTCGTAAGCGGTATGGTATTTATCGATCCGTTCACAAACGAGTTCGTAGACCTGCTCGGTGTGGAGTATCTTGATAACCACCCTATGGCAGGAAAACTACCATTCGACACCTCTCAGCCGGATAAGCTCACAAAAATCCAACGCGCCCTTATTAGGATGGTAGGAGATGGATTGGGCCCAAAGATTGAGATCATGCGAAAGACTACAATTCCTTCTGATATCCCTGTCATCGTGATAACCAGCGGCAAGCCTTTCCTCCCCAAAGTTGAAGAGCAAGAGGCTTGGAGGCAAGCACACGAACAGATGACAGAATCGATCAAAGGTGCAATTCTGATTGTGGCGGAAGAAAGCGACCACATGATCCCGTGGAGACAGCCGAATCTCATCATCGAGGCAGTAACAAAAGTCGTACAGGCAGCATCTCGCTTAAAGTGACTTTTTTGGCGGGCAAAAGGACGTTCTAAACCTAACAATTATAGGTTTATTGAGGATATTTTTTTTAATATCAATAACTTACATCAGCCAAAGCACATAATTATAAGCACATAATTACATAATTAATTCATTTGTCTTCGAAAAGGACTTTGTATTTCCCGTATCCCTCTTTTTCCAGATCATCCACAGGAATAAAACGAAGTGCCGCTGAGTTTATGCAGTAGCGAAGCCCTGTTGGTTTTGGTCCATCAGGAAAAACGTGCCCCAAATGAGAATCTGCATGTTTACTTCGCACCTCGGTCCTAACCATAGAGTGGCTTCGGTCATTCTTTTCCATGATATTCTCCGGATCGATCGGCTTAGTAAAACTGGGCCAGCCTCACCTTCGCATCATCCACTTCAGCTATCCCTGGGTCAGCGTCCTTCCAGAGGTCGAGGAATTTCTCGTAATTCTCTAAATCTATTATTTAAGTTTTTATCTTACATGTTTTTCTATTACTCATCTTACCGGACCCAGATATTTATCTAGCCAGGCCAAAGACTCCTTAATCAGCTCGTTGCGGGGTATGTAATGGTCTGTTTCATACGTTTTCAGCACCTTGTGTTCCTCAGGAGTCCCTAAAAAATCAAACATGGGTTTGACAGTAAATTCATATGGAAAACTCGTGTCATATCTTCCGTTCAACATCAAGGTTGGGATTTTTATACGCGTTACATAGTTTATTCCATCTACCTCTGGGCGTGCAAAAGAATCACCAAAGCCTCCAACAAAAAGGATACTGACTTTGAGGCGGCTCTCAACAGCTGGGATTATATTTCCTAGTTCTCCACCCCAGCTAAATCCATAATATGCCAATTTACTACTGTCGATCTCTTCACGAGTCTCCAGATAATCGATAGTTCTTTTAAAATCCTTAACCCATTTTATCAAGTATTCCGTATAAAGATATTGATGTTCTTCAGTCGGCCAGTTCTGTTCAAGGTTATGGTCACCTGTTCGTTCATACGTTCCTTTGTATATCGGATACGCAAGTGCACGACCGTTCTTTATGAAGAAATCATACACCGAAGGATTTAAAAGATTATCACTTTTAATATCTCCTATAACATTATTTCCAGGAACAAAAACTAATGTTTGATATGGGGGAACAGCATTTTTAGGCAGGAAGAGATAGATTGGGATCCGCTCATTTGCATATGCAGCATCAATAACGATTTTTTCTTTTATCCAGTCCTCAGGACTATCATCTCTGCTTTCGATTTTTGCATTTAAGGCAGATTTATCGTACTGAAACTGGCTTTTATAAACCTGGAAAATCTCATCAGATACAGGTTTATCTTTATAATAATCCCGCATCTCTTTGTATTTCACTGGCTCGAGTGCCGCCTGAAGAATATTTTCTTTATCTATATATTGAATGCAGCGAAAGCCATTTTTTGGTGAACGGTCGAAAGGATCAGCTTGACTTCGATTACCAAACATGTAAGAAACATCATTCCAAGCGCCCCCACGTACATAACGGCCTTTATCAGATTCGTTATAACACCATTCTCTCACATTTCCTGCCATATCATATGCACCAAATGCGCTTATCCCCTCATTACTCCCTACAGGAGCAGGCCCTTCTTCTCCAAAATTACTTAAGCTAATGACTGGAGATTTGTACCACTGAAGAGATGGAAGATCAAATCCTGCAGCCATGTACCAATGGACCACGCTGGGAAGGCTTTTGCCTACAAATTCTGCGTAAGCAGCCGCCTCATACCAACTGATTCCAGACACAGGATAATCATCTCTTCCATCGGGATAATCCCCAGCAGTCCAAGTAGATGGCCCCGGCCTTCCTGTACTGTCCACAAATTCGGCCATAGCTTCTTCCCAAGATAAGACCTTCCCGGCTTTTACAAATTTATATTTCCAATATTTGGGTTCTTGGTAACCTTCTGCGGTGAGAAATTCTTTATACTTTTTGTTGGTCACTTCATACTTGTCTGCGTAAAAATCATTCAATCGACCGAAACCTTCAGAGGTATCCCTGCCATACACTCTAACCATTCCTTCTGGAAGTTCTCCTGCTTTATCCAATGTTCTTTTTATTTCTTTTTCCCAGCTCAAAGCGACGGCAATTACTGGTTCATGCCCCTCCATTTCAAACTTCCACTTAAAAAAGGCGGTAGGAATCCTGACATTGTTCATAGGAGTAACTCCGACAAATTTCCATTCTCCATCTGTTTCGAAATATTCCTTAACATACACTTTCGCTCCAGGCGGAGTCGTCTCTACTTTTGGGGTTTGAGAACATCGTTCCCAAAGTTGTGCAAGCTTTTCATCATCAGGGATATATTTTTTTGCCTCTATTGCCAGCTCAAATGCATGAATTATCTTTCCCCATTTTTTTGCTTCAGCAACAGATTCATCCATAATCCGCTGGATTTCAGGGATTGCTTCGTTTCTAGCCCATTGGATCTTGGCTTGGCGGGTGAAAAACCAGATAGCAGCGATTGCAATGGCAGCAATGATTAGAAGAGCTGGAACAGCAATAATAGGTTTTCGGATTTTTCGCAGAATTGAACGGATGGAGAATGCTCCTAATTCCTCAGCCTTGAGGCTGTCTTTGTATTTCTGCAGGTCCTTCAACAGATCGGGAGCTGATTGATAACGGGCTTCAGGCTTTTTCTTTAAAGCACCATCGATGATTTGTTGAAGTTCCTTAGGAATATCGGGATTCCAGACTGTGACAGGTTTTGCTTCTTCATGTACAACCGAGTAGAGTATGGAGGCTTCACGGTCTCCCATAAAAGGAAGTTTTCCGCTAAATAGCTCATATAGGACCACTCCTAATGACCAAATGTCGGAGCGATGATCGACTTCTTCTCCTCGTGCCTGCTCTGGAGACATATAAGCTACGGTACCAAGAGTGGTTCCTTCTCTTGTTAATAGAGTTCCACCCTTTACCTTAGCCAAACCAAAATCCATAATCTTGGCCTGCCCTTTATCTGTCACCATGATGTTGGCACTTTTGATATCCCTATGAACAATGCTCTTCTTGTGGGCTTCTTCCAAGCCTTCTGCAATCTGTATAGCAATCTCAAGGGCTTCAACCAATTCAGGAGGACCTTTTTTTATTAATTTGCTCAGACTTTGCCCCTCGATGTACTCCATAACGATGAAGGATTTGCCGTTTTGCTCTACAATTTCGTGAATCGTACAAATATTCGGATGAGATAATGCAGCTGCAGCTTGGGCTTCTAGCGCAAAACGCTCCTTTGCTTCCTCATCCCGCATTAATTCAGGCGGGAGAAACTTAAGAGAAACATGACGTTTCAGTTTGAGGTCCTCAGCTTTATAGACTATGCCCATTCCCCCTCTTCCGATAACTTCAATGATTTTAAATTTATCAGCGAGCATAGTTCCAGTAGGTAATTCTTCAATGGGCTTCAAGATTGTCCTTGTGGGTGAGACTAAGATTTCTTCAGATTCGTGTATCGGAGTTCCACATTTGCTGCAAAATCGGGAATCTTCAAGGTTGTTGGCTCCACATGTCGGACATTTCATGTCCCCCTCCCTTTTATTATTATGGACAAAGAATATCAGCTAATTATGGCGCAGTCAAATTGAATCTAATTGAATCCACTTGAATAGATGTGTAACTATTGACTCTTCAATCCAGCGAGTCTCTTCCTTCGCATCATCCACCTCAGCTATTCCAGGATCAACGTCCTTCCAGAGCGAGAGGAATTTCTCGTAATCCTTTTCACCTGAAATAGGTATGTGAGGTTGCCGCAGCTGTTATGTTTTCCTCGAGATGTTTAAAATTCTGCATATCGGCATTGACCACATCCAATCCATGCTCCAGGACATAAGCATAAGCCCGTTGGAATGGATTTAGCGGGGAGGAGATCAAATCCTTATGATAGTATTTGTCAAAGGCGGTGGAATCCCCCTTTCCCAAAGCCGACTTAGGTGCCAGATGTCTGACCGCCTTCATGCCGACGAGCCCGATCCCGGCCATACTGGCTTTTTTGAGCAGTGCTTCCAGCTCTATAAGTGCAGGTGTTCCGGAAAGCAGGTCATGAGCTTCCCAATCGTACCATCCGGCCGGGGTAATCCCGATCATGGCAACATCATACCACCCGGTCTTTATCGCTGTTTCCATGACTTTGTGAGCATTTTTGTGCGTGCTCAACCCGAAATATCCAACCTTCCCAGCTTTTTTTGCAGTCAAAAATGCATTATAGATCTCTTCGCTGCTAATAAGTGAAGGATTATCGACAGCCATGAGATAATAAAGGTCAATGTATTCAATCCCGAGGTCTTTCAGGCTGGCATCCATCAATTTTGTCCAGTTGACGGCTGCGGACTTGGCTTGCTCCGCAGTGATTATGTCCTCAGGTTTCACTCTAAGGATCGGTGGTGCTTTCGAAGCTACCCAGACTTTTCCGCGATTTATCTTTAAGAATGGAGCTAAACTCCGTTCTGCACCCCGGTAATAAATGTTTGAACCCACGTCGAAATGGTTGATTCCGGCCTCTAAAGCACGATCCAATAGCCGAACAGCTTTTCCTCCTGCCAGTGCAGCCCCACCCCCAAAAACCAATCTGCTGGACATAAAACCGGTCCGACCCAGCCTACGATAAGTCATGGGCGGTCTTTCTTGGAATAATAATGCCTTGCTGCCAACCGTGCCCACTGTTAAAAACTTAATGAAATCGCGGCGATTTATTGAAGCGCTACTATCTTTTTTCCCCACCGAGGTTTCCTCCAAAATTGAATTGATAAGAAGAGTTTTTTCAGTATAACGGATTTTGTTATACTTATTCAATAAGTGCCAGTGGACTTTATTTCCTAAACAAGATTGAAAAACTTGAGGAGCACAATGTCGATAGCAAGGGCAGGCAGGATAATCTCGCTGCTGATCTTTGTAGTGATTTTATGCACATGTACCGATAGGCAGCAGACAACCACAGATTTAGAGTCAAGATTAGAGCCCTTCAATCTGTCCGATCTGTTGGCCAAGCTTGATCCAGAAGGATGGGTTATTTACGATCAGGTCAGTCAGTTTACGGCGGATAATCTTTATGAACGTATAAACGGCAGGGCTGAGCTCTATCTTGCCTATGATGTGATAAGCTTGACTACAGTCACTTTTGAGGACAAGAACGATATCGGGAGATATGTCGAGCTTTCTGTTTTTGACATGGGAAATCCCACCAATGCCTTCGGGATCTTTTCTGTGGAACGGTTTCAGGGAGAGATTCCGCTGGATTTGGGCCGGATGAGTTATTGTTCGGACTCAAACTCTTATGTTTGGAAAGGTAAGTATTACATAACAATCGTGGTTTCAAACTCCACGGAGGAGTTTAAACAGATAAGTCTGGATTTAGCCAGCAAGGTAACAGCTGCCCTGATTGATTCGGGTGAGCGGGTCTGGGGCTTGTCAGCACTTCCGCAAGACCATCTGATCACCGATTCTGTTCAATATTTCAAGGTTGATGCCATGGGTCTTGATTTTATGCAAAATACTTACACGGCGGAATACCTTGCAGGAGAAACTTCTATTAAAGCCTTTCTCTCGCAACAGGCCAACCCTGATACTGCCCTTGATTTGGTTGAACGTTATGCTGAATACAGCCAGGAGTATGGTCAGGGATACAAAAGTACAATAAAAAATGGCGCTGAGTTTGTTCTGTGTGATATGGGCAGCACATTTGATGTCATTTTCCAGAAGGGTCGAATTGTCAGCGGGGTGATATCGGTAGATAACCAGGCCAAGGCCATAGAGGTCGCATATGACTTATGGATTCAACTGGAATGCGATTGAGCAGCTAGCTCGATATCCTTGGGATCAGATTTCATGAGTAACATTTAGGGCACTTCATCCCTACACCTCATAATTCTCCCATTCGTGTTCGACTCTTTCCATGAGCTTCTTGAAGCGGGTCTCGCCGCGTATGTTGTCCAATAATTTATCATGTTCATCGAGAAAGGGATAATTGATGAAGCCCCATCTTACCCCATGTTCTATCAAAGTGATGGCTTCCTCTTTTTCATTAATTAAGGCATAACATTCGGCCAAAAATATCGAAATCATCTCATCTCGTGCAGCATAATTTTTCAATTTATCTGAAATTGGCTCCATTCGTTTTGATTTTTCTTTTTGCAGAGCATATTTGTAAAAGAGTCCAAGCTCCGTAAAAATTTCCTGCGGCATATCCTCTGTCATCAGGTCTATAACCCTAAATGCTTCTTCAAGCTTTTGAACAGCGATAAGTGCCCTCGCATAGACAAATCTGCAGAGAGGATTTTTTTTCTCCATTTGGATCGCTTTGTGATAGTTTTGAAGTGAATCTTCAAATTTTCCCATAAAAAGATCGCAATTCCCAAGCATTAGATAAAGAACTGCAGTTAGGGGATCGATTTCTATAAGTTTTTCAAGCAAGGGCCTTGCGACAGTTACTTTTCCTGAGAATTGATACATCCAAGCAAGCCAATACAAAGCTTCAGGAGAATTCGGATCTATTTCAAGTGCCCTTTTAAATTCTTTTACAGCTTCCTGAATTTCACCACGTTTCCAATGAATCTGTCCCATTACACTATGAGCAAGTGATGAATTTATATTGATGGAAAAAGCTTTTTTGACATTTTCCTCTGCTTTTTCGAGGTACTTTTCATCTAATGAAACACCAACGTTAACAAATTGAACATAAACGTAGCCTAAGCTCGCACTGAGAATTTCGTTCTCGCCTATAATATTCAAACCAGTCTGAATCAACTGTAGCGCTCGCTGTAATCCCTCCTCAGAAAGTTGTAAGATCGCTTGTCTTGCCCTGAGAAAGCAATCGTAGGCATTGATATCGTCAATAGGGCGTTCGGTTATCTTCCTGCTCTCCTCTGGGCTTAACTTCACTTTAAGGGCATCAACGATCGACCTTGATACTTTCTCCTGAATGTCAAAGACATCATCGAGTGTACCGCTGTACTTGTGGGCCCAGAGATGTGTATCGTTTATGGCGTCGATCAATTGAGCTGTTATTCTCAATTTGTCCCCTGCTTTTCTTACACTCCCCTCAAGAACATACTGGATATCTAATTCTCGGCCAATTGTTCTGGTTGCCTTTCTGGTTCCCTTGTACACCATGGCCGTGTTCCGTGAAATAACTCTCAAGGAATGAACGTTTGAAAGGTCGGATATAATCTCTTCGGTCATCCCATCACAAAAGTATTCTTGTTCGGGATCTGGACTTAAATTTTCGAATGGAAGTACTACAATCGATTTCTCAGCCTTTGGAAAGACTAGAGGTTGAGATTGATTTAAATCCTGAATGAGATCTCGCACATTCTGATATCTTTCTGTGACTTTCTTCGCCAATGCTTTTTCAATTGCATGTTCTATTCGAATTGGGATATCAGATCGGAGTACAGAGAGTGGTGTTGGTTTATCATTCAGGATTGCGTAAATCAAAGCTTGTTCTTGACTCATTTTAAAAGGCCGCTCTCCCGTGAGAATCTCATAGAGCATTGCTCCCATAGACCAAATATCCGTCCGGTGATCGACCTCTTCCCCTTTTGCTTGCTCTGGAGACATATAGGCAACTGTGCCCATGATTGCGGAGGTCTTTGTGAGATCAAATCCCCAAGATAACTTTGCCAGTCCAAAGTCGGTGATCTTCGCTTGACCTTTCTTTGTGAGCATTATGTTGGCTGGCTTGATATCCCGATGAACAATTCCTCTCTCATGTGCCTCTTTGAGTCCTTCTGCAACCTGAAGGGCAATATCTTTAGCCTCATCTATGGCTAAAGGTCCCTTATTAAGCTTATCCTTAAGACTCTGACCTCCTATGTAAGACATAGCAATAAAGGTTTGTCCATCTACCTCATCAACTTCATACACAGTACAGATATTCGGATGCTCAAGGGCAGCTGCAGCTTTGGCTTCCTGAATGAATCGCTTCTTTGCCTCTTTTTCTTTTGTAAGATCTGAGGAAAGAAACTTGAGCGCAACAATTCTGTCCAATCTTGCGTCTTTGGCTTTGTAGACAACTCCCATACCCCCCTCACCGACCTGTTGGAGGATCTGATATTTTCCTGCGATGGTAGTCCCTTTGGAGATTCCTTTAGCAGGAGTTTTTATTGTCTTGGTGACGGAGACATCTGCTTGATGCCTAAGTGGGGAAGCACACTCTTTGCAAAATTTTGAATCGTCGGGATTCTCAGTATTGCATTTAGGACATTGCGTTGTCATCGTCCCCTTCGTTGATGGGTATAGAATATAAATTTGTGGGGTAAGAGTCAAATCTTTGGTAAATTATACCTCTCCCCATCTGTCACCAGAATATCACCAGATTTGCTAAAGATCACCTAATTCTGCGTATGGATGATAAAACGGAAATTGAAGCTTTCCCGGGGAGATGTCGTACGCACGGATAGATTCGAACTGCCGACCTACTGATTCGTAGTCAGATGGCTGACCTTTTATAAGTGTTTTATTATCAATAAGTTATGTCTTTTTGAATATCCCCTTTTGACCAAATTTAGACTACTATTTCTCTCAATCTACACAGAAAATCCTTATTCACAGAATGATGTGCACAGCTTTAAGGTGCTTTTTCGAACCAAACATCTCACTTTCAAAAAGGAAGGGAGGAACTCCTTTTTGGAGCACGGGAAGGAAGGAATCTTTTAAGGAGGGTTTGCGAGTTCGCAAGTTTGATGGTCCTTCCCAGTTTGTACCAGAATCCTTCGATTTATGCAGGAGTTCCTCCGATTTCTCTCTATGATCTATCCATGCGTAAATACGCATCGTGAAAACAAAGTCGAGCAGTGTCATCCCATACTCTCCTGGAAGATCGCTCTATTCCCTTCTTAAAGAAGAACCCTTTTTTACCATTAAAAATAAAACCTGAGCCCGAAGGACAAAACCAGAGAGTTGGGAGTGATCTTGGTCTGTTCGTCGGGGTCGACATGATGCTCATCGAGGCGCTGCATCCATGTTTTGATAAAACAATATCTCGCTTCAGCCATAAAAGCGACCTTCTTAGAGACATGGTACTCCACCCCCCCACCGACGAGAAGGGAAAAACGGTCGACCAGATCCTCCTCCTGCTCTTCGCCTTCTTCCAGGCCTTCGGGTTGGAAATGAAAAAAGTAGAAGCCAACACCAAGCAATGCATAGGGGATCAAAGGTTTATCCGCAGTAAAGCCGAACAGCACGTTGAACAGAAGCGGTGTCACCTGCAGTTTCCCGGCCCCCAATGCCTCGGCTTCCTCATCCACAGAGACGCTGAAGCGCTCGATCAGGAGCTCCAGTGCGACCTTTTTCGACACTTGGGTGATAAGACCCAGGCCGTACCGGAAACCGCTCCCGTAACCCTTGCTGGTGTATGTCGCCACTCCGGCACTGATCTCCATCGCCACTCTATTCTTATTTGTACTCGTAGTTTTTTCGTCTGCCATGCCTGTCGATAAGGTGAACACAGAATCTCTGGCTAAGTTAAAATCTTTGGTTATCGCAAGCCAATCCTCGCTGCTTTCAAGCCGAAAATCCTCTGTCTTCCCCATACTTACTGACGGGAGCAAAATACACATTCCAAACAGGATTAATAATGCCTTTATTCGTTCTCTCCTCGTTTTCATGTTTTTTCTCCTCACTTGTATGTTCTTCATGAGATTTTCTCCTGTCAGAACCGGTATGAAACCGAGAAC
>JASFEP010000109.1:0-11485 GCA_050124775.1 Candidatus Aminicenantota bacterium | reverse complement strand
TGTCACCCCATTTTCCGCGCCGCAAAAATAAGAGGCCGAATCTGGCTTGATCGCGGGTCGAGATGAACATCCCTCCGCCCCAATGGCCGCCGCCGCTGACCGACTGCATTTTCATCCCATCGAGGAGGACCCAGGAATTGTCGTACCCATACCATCGCCATGTCGATGAAGCATTTATGGGGTCCATGATCTTTTCGCGAAGAACAATGGGGAGTGGCTTCCGCCAGACCTGAAGCAACGAAAAAGCCAGAAGGTTCACACGCACATCGTTGTACTTATAGGATGTTCCCGGTTCTTTGAGCTCGCGTTGGCGGAGGTCATCCCATTTGACATCTCTGGGCGGCCGGTCGGACCAATCGGGCCTATCCCAGAGCGTTCCCGACCAATCCGAGGTCTGATTCAAAAGATGATGCCAGGTAATCTTTTGATTGTGTTCCGAATCGAACTTCCCGTCAGTCACATATATCCTTACAGGATCATGCACATCTTCGATCAGTCCGTGATCGAGGGCAAGCCCTGCCGTTGTCGAAAGGTAGCTTTTGGTCACACTGAAGGTCATATCCACTCTCCTGGTGTTTCCCCATTCAGCCACGATATAGCCTTTCCTGATGATCATTCCGTTCGTAGCGCCGCGTTCTTTAGTGGGTCCTGTGATCGAGGAGAATGGCTCTCTGCCGAAAGAACGCTTTATGGCCTCGGCAAGGTCCTTCGGCCCCGTCCACCCATTGACCTCGGCGAATGCAACCGCTTTTTCCAAAAGGACGGGATCCATCCCCACTTCCTCTGGCTTTTTTGTCTCCCAATTATCGCCTCTGCCTGGATAATATTGGGCATCATCTGCGACCGGCGGAAGGACCTTATCGCCAGATAGGAAGAGAGGAAAAAGAAGTATCAGGACCAAGATAAAACACATAGACTTGGGCCACAGTTTTTTATTGTTCTGGATTTGTATCCGACATTTGTATTGGATTTCATTATCCATACCGATTCTCCTTTTTATTCATCGATAAAATCCCATCTTTGTGTGCTGAGGTCATTCAAAGCTTCATCAGTCTAGATAGGTCCTCGCGCCCAAAAAATGGGTTTTGAAATACCCGTTTGTGAGTGAATCCGTGCGTATTCTTTTATCTCTACCAGGAGCATGGATAAACTGGCCATTACCCGTATAAATGCCCACATGAGTGACTTTTTTTCCCTGCGACGTGGCGAAAAAGACAAGATCTCCCTTGGTGAGCTGGTTCCGGCTTATAGGTCTGCCCACTGCGAATTGATCCCTGGACGATCGGGGGAGTTTCAATCCATTCAGCTCGTAGACGGCCATCGTCAGACCGCTGCAATCAAAACCCTGCTCGGGCGCTGTTCCTCCCCAAGAGTAGGGGATCCCGATGAAACTTCTGGCGGTGGAAACGAGCTCATCACGCAGGTAGGCCTCCCCTTTGACTATTCTTTTAGCTGCGGAATATTCCTCCGGGCTAACGACGTAATACTCTTCGATAACACCGTCGGAAACGAGACCTTCGGCCCTTTGTCGCGCCAATTCTTTCGTTGCATAATCACCGAAGCGCACTTTATAGAGCCCGGACGGATGGAGGAAATAATAGGCATCGAGGTTTTGCCTTTTGAGTGCATTCGTAAGGCGAATGGCGTTCCCCACAACAGAAAAGGCACCCACTTGAATAGTGAATCCCAATTGCGGCAGCTCCTTGGCAGGAGGGATTGGTTTTTTGGGCGACGGGCCCGGTTCTTTGGCCGCTGGGGCTTTCTTCGGAGGTGGCCCGATCTCAACCCTCTTTCTGCAGCTTGCCCCTAAAATAAACAAAACCAATACGCAAATAAAGCTCTTTCTCCACGCTGGCAACATGATGCTTGTTCCTATGATACTTCAAAGAATATTTCTTTATCAAAGGAAATCGACGTGTGTGGGCATCACCAAAAACGTGATGACATGAATTCTCGTCGCTGGGATTTTCATTCATCACAGAATAAGAGATGCGGCAACAAGGGATCAGTCAAGGGGAATATTTCCCAGCTAGATTTACAATCGCGTCGTGACTCAATTGCGGTATATGAGCTTGCGATCGAATTCATAGGTGTAGGGAAGGCTGTTTTTCCAACCGTTAACAACGCGGTAACCATCCGGGTCTTCCTCCCCCTCAAAGCCCAACGCGATATTCAAGACTCGAGAAAATCCGGCTCCCCTAGCTTTCAAGGCCGCCCGCTTGCTCCTCCCTCCGCTCCGGCAAATAAAGATCAGCCGGCCCTTTGTCTCGAATCGGGATTTCACATTCTCGAGAAAGCTTTCATTAGGGACAAAATCTTGTTTCCTTTCATCCCAAAACATCAGAGGAATATTGTGGGCCATTGCGGGATGACCCACAAAAACATACTCGGCGATACTCCGCACATCGACCAAATATGTGTCCGGCTCCTTGAGAAGCTCATAAGCTTCTTTCGATGAAATGTCCTCGATCTCCTGGGAAAAGGCACAGCACACCACAGCCAGTACGCTCAACCAAAGGCAAAATGTCTTTTTCATCATGAACTCCTTTTCCTGAATTATAGTGATAAGGGACTCCATTGGACCAGACTTTAGTTCACGCATATAATTGTCCGGCCTGTCTAAAGTTGGTTTTTCAGAACGGCCGTGTTTGACAAACCGGAAAAACCAGATAGACTATAGCACAGAACCCAAAAAAAGGAGGCTAGTCGGATGCTTAAGATCAATCGTTTGGCTGCTTTGATCCTTGGAATAGGATTAATCGCCTTCGTCTGCTGTTCATCGGACTCGAACAAAACCCCGGAACCAGGCGCCGGCACGTACGAAGACCTGGTCGAACTGTTTGAAGAATGGAGGGAATTCCAGAAGCCTTTGATTGTCGAAGGTGTGCCCGATTACACCCCTGAGGCCATGGCCAAACAGTATCTCGAACTGGAGGATTACAAGGACAGGCTCGAAGCGATCGATCCCAGCACTTGGCCCATCTCACAGCAGGTGGACTACCACATCGTCCGGGCCGAGATGAACGGACTGGAATTCGACCACCGGGTTCTGCGCCCCTGGTCACGAAATCCCTGCTTCTACGCTGTTTACTACACATCGCCTTCAGATGTGCCGGCCCTCGAAGGCCCATGGCGGTACGGGACGCTCTGTTTGTGGAAATACACCTATCCCCTCAAAGGGAACCAATACGACGATTTCCGGATGCGCCTCAGATCCATTCCCAAAATCCTCGAGCAGGCCAAGGGGAATTTGATCGAAGACGCTAAAGATCTATGGTTTCTCGGTATACGTAGAAAAAAAGCGGAAAGCAGGTATCTGGGCAGTCTTGCCGATCGTCTGGGCAAAGACCATCCCGACCTCGTTCCCGACATCCAAAAGGCCCGAGCCGCCGTAGATGAATTCTGCTCCTGGCTGGAAGACAAGCATAAGGATATGACCGCTCCCTCCGGAATCGGCATCGAAAACTACAACTGGTACATGAAGAATGTCCACCTCGCGCCCTACACCTGGGAGGATCAGTATGTCATCATGAAACGGGAGCTGGAGCGTTCGACCGCCTGCCTGAAACTGGAGGAGAGCCGGAATCGCGATCTCCCTCCGCTCACACCGCCTGAAAACAGAGAAGAATACCAGAAGCGCCATGACGAGGCGGTGGCCCACTTTATGGAATTCATGCGGGCGAACGTGATGACTCTTCCCGATTACATGAACGGCACCCTCGCCCGGACCGTCAGCTTCATCCCTCCCGATGGGCTCCGCGATTTTTTTACCCAGGTCGACTACCATGACCCGCTTCCTCTGAGATGTCACGGCACCCACTGGTTCGACCTTGCCCGGATGGAACACGAACCCCATTCCAGCCCTATCCGGCGTGTGCCCCTCCTTTATAACATCTGGGATTCAAGGGCCGAGGGTCTGGCTACCGGAATGGAGGAGATCGCCATGCACGCGGGGTTGTTGGAGGGACGGCCGAGAGTCCGGGAGCTTATCTGGATCATGCTGGCTTGCCGCTGCGCCCGCGGAATCGGAGGCATGAAGATTCACAGCAAAGAGTTCACCCTGGAAGAGGCGGTCGATTATGGCGTCAAATGGACGCCCCGCGGCTGGATGCCCAAGGAGGGAAATACCATCTGGGCAGATGAAGCACTCTACCTGCAGCAGCCCGGCTACGGCACGAGTTATGTCATCGGCAAAGCCCATCTCGAGAGATTGTTCGCCGACCGCGCCGAGCAACTGGGTGACACATTCCAGCTCAAAGAGTTTTTCGACGAGTTCCACACCTATGGAATGATCCCTCTCTCGCTGATCCGTTGGGAGATGACCGGCCTTACCGACGAGATCGAAAAATTGTGGTAGATCCTCTTGGTAATGGTTTTAACGCGGGTGTCCTTCCAACAAATCGCACCTATCCTGGAGATCGGAAAATAATCGTGAAAATTTTTATGAATAGGCAGGAAATTGACCTGTCCCCCTGATATCGATACAGGAGAAATGTTACAATTTTCCTGGACGAAAGGAGAAGGATATGGGCAGGAAACGGTTCACAGCTGAACAAATTATCAACATGCTTCGGGAAGCCGAAGTGCATTTAAACCAGGGTTCTACAGTTGGAGAGGTTTGCAGAAAACTCGGCATCTCAGAGCAGACGTATTATCGCTGGCGGAAGGATTACGGTGGAATGAGAGTGGATCAGGTCAAACGCCTCAAGGAGCTAGAAAAGGAAAATGCTCGGCTTAAAAAGCTTGTGGCTGAACTATCTTTGGACAAAGATATTCTCAAAGAGGCGGCACGAGGAAACTTCTAAGCCCGGTAAAGAGAAGCCGGGCAGTCACACATGTATGTATGAAGTTGAGTGTTTCGCAGAGAAGGGCTTGTAGGGTGCTGGGCCAACCACTCTCCACTCAGCGGCACATTCGAAAGATGCCTGAGGAAGAGGAAAGGCTGGTGGAACGCATCATTGAATTGGCCTGTCAATATGGACGCTATGGATATCGACGGATAACTGCATTATTACGGAACGAAGGTTGGAGGGTTAATCACAAGAGAGTCGAGAGGATCTGGAGACAAGAAGGACTAAAAGTGCCAACGAAACAGCCAAAAAAGGGACGCTTGTGGCTAGCGGATGGATCGTGCATCCGGCTGCGTCCTGAGAAAAAAGACCATGTGTGGAGCTATGATTTTGCAATGATCAGGACTACAGATGGGAGGCCAGTACGCATATTGGTAATTATCGATGAATACACCAGAGAGTGTTTGTCCCTAAAGGTTGCTCGCAGGCTTAGATTTCAGGATGTCTTGGATCAGTTGTATGAGCTCTTTATAAAACGGGGCATTCCGGAATATATTCGTTCAGATAACGTACTAAATCTGGAGTCAAGTTTTTTCTTCGGATACACTGATACCATCAATAATAGCCCTGCCAATCAAGCGAATCCCAAGTGGCTTCCACTGTGCTAGGAATACCCTTTTTACCATAGTGATACAAGGTCCATGGTCATGGCCTTTACCGTACTTAAAACAAAATGAGTTCCAAGTGGAAGATCCGATCATTATCTACGAGGTCATGAATGCCTCAACGGCCCGCTGACGGGATTTTTCCACTTGGTACTGCTGATTCATAATAGCATCGGTAATCTCTGCCAGATTTAATCACTCCATAGGCCACACGTGCCATCTTTGCCGCGATGGCTGTATAGGCCTTGCGTTTCAGGTCCGGGTTGCCAGGATCTGCTTTGGTGTAATTTTCGTATTTCTTCCGAAATGTGTTCTCACGCATTCGAATGGCAACCGTACCTGCCATCCAGAAGACACACCGCAAGCGCGCATTGCCAAACTTGGAAAGCTTGCTCATCCCCCTGAAAGCCCCTGACTGCTGAGTAGAAAGATTCAACCCACAGTATTTAAGGAACTTCTTGTAGTGACTGAACCGTCTAAGATCGCCGGCCTCGGCCAGTATGGTCAAGGCGATCACAGGACCTATACCTGGTATAGTTCAAAGACGGTTGTAGTCGGCGTTGTCTTTAAGGTACAGATCTGCACGTTCCTCAATAGATTGACGTAATCGGCAGAGATCCTGGTGTTCCTGGAGCACTATCCTAAACATACGCATGGCCTCTGAATCTTCTGCGACTGGAAGCCCGATACTCGAAGCTGCCGTTTCATAGAAATCAATAAGCCAGGTTGATTTATTCTCCTTTCTTCCTACCAAATCTTTGGCTATTTTACGAAAAGTCTTTTGGCTGTACTTCACAACAGAAGCTGGATTGGGGAACCGGAGTAAAAGAGAAGAATACCACTCTGCCCTTGAGGTGTGGAAGTACTTCTGGGCTTCAGGGAAGTACAACGGCAAAAAATGTGTCATAATGCTGTGTTGAACGCGCATCTTCCTCTGAGATACTTGATAAGAGGTCTTGGAGATTTCCTGAATATCGTTGATTCGTTGGATCAATGGGTCATAATATGTTTGTGTTAGTCCGGTCTTAAGCATATGGAGAATGACCTGAGCATCCTTGGGATCATTCTTGTCCCAGGAATTATATATGGCTACTCGTGTCCGAGCTGCTGCCACTGATGATACAAGCTTCAGCTCAAAGCCCTCCTGCTGAAGATAATAGGCAAGCGGTCTGTGGTAGTTGCCTGTCGCCTCCAGTCCGATCACACAAGGGAATCTCAAGCTTTTAAGATAAGCTGAGAACTCCTGGTAATCACTCCGTTTGTTAGCAACTAAAAACTTTTTCCGGCTTGCGTCTGGGAACTGGACCAATACAGCATTACGTTGTTTTGCTATATCGATCGCTACCAAAACCTCTTCTCCCGTGTTACCATACTTGCGGGTCATAATCGGTACCTCCCTTAGGTTGAGTTGTGATCTACCTATTTTATGGGATCAGGTATCCGATTGTGACTCCTTTTTTATTACTTCTCGATATACTACGGGCCTGAATTTACAGCAAAAGCTGTAAGAGATTGACTTGCTGATGTAGGAGTCAAAACACTATTTATTGAGCCTGGTAGTCCCTGGGACAATGGCTATGTTGAGTCGTTTATCGGAAAGCTAAGAGATGAGTTGCTCAATGGAGAGATCTTTGATACGTTATTGGAGGCCCAAGTGATCATAGAGAGCTGGAGAAGGGAATACAATGAGTTCCGGCCACACAGTTCTCTGGGATACAGGCCACCGGTTCCAGAGGCTATCGAGCTCGGTGCTCTCACTTTACATGTGTAGCAATGTCGGGGGGCAGGTCATTCAGACCTTCAATCTCCGCTTTTCGACTTTTATACATAGACTTCTGCGAGACACACGATAACGTGATCTGCAATCACTAACACGATTTTTATCTTTAGAGATTCGATTCGTTCATAAAAGGAACCACTCTTTTTGGGAGGGGGTGACTATATAAATATTGCAGGAGATATCGTTCAGACCGAGGCCGTCTAAACAAGGTTGTTGATTATGGAATACCGGATGAGCTGGGCAACATTTTTCACGCCCAGTTTGCTGGAGATGTGTTTGCGGTGTTCGTTGACGGTGTGATAACTGATAAAGAGGTGATCGGCAATCTCCCTGGATGTCTTTCCCGATATTACCAGGCTTAAAATTTCCCGTTCCCTGTTGGTCAATGTCGTGCTAACCGGACTGGAGGCCTTTCGATCCTGCCTGTTGAGCAACATATTCGTGATTTGACGTGCAAAATAATTATCACCTTTTATGACTGCCTCCAGGGCCTTCTGGAGTTCATCCAGGTCCGCCATTTTAAAAAGATAACCATCAATGCCTGCATCCAGGGCATCCAGAATCGTTTCCGGGCGTTGAAGCATGGTCAGCATGATAATTTTGACTTTTTGATTGAATTTACGTATCTTCCGGCAGACTTCGACCCCATCCATTCCAGGCATAACGATATCGAGAACGACAACATCAGGATCGTTGGTTTTGACGATTTCCAGAGCGTTTACGCCATTTTCAGCTTCCAATATCGGATCAAAAACATAATCCTTTGTTGAAAAACTCTTGATCGCCCTTTTTATGGCTCCACGGACCATGCGATGGTCATCGACGAGTAATACCGTTACGTTCATCGTTATCCATCAAGAATTAAATATCGACATCCCCATCACACATCCTTTGTCCCATCTAAGTTCCTTTACAGGAAATTTATAGCAAATTCAAGAGACTTTTTCAATCAGACACCCCAGGAAGAGTTGCTGTAATCATAATTGGCAGCAGGTCTGATCCGTTCCGTATTCAACGATCTTTTCAATTCAACGAGCCTAGCATCTTCAAAACGCAATCCAAAAAAAATGGAATCAGCCTTGGTCGGATCTCTTTTTATTCGCACGCTCGGAGATGCCATGAAGAGCCTCCGGGGCCACGGACTTGAGATGAAGATCGTGTTGGGGGAAGGGGATCTCGATGCCCGCCTCCTTGAGTGCACTGTGGATAGCCAGATGAATTTCACTTTGGATTCTCACCCAGTCTCCGAATTCAGGAATCGTAATGCGCACCTCGAAGTCCAAAGAGCTTTCACCGAAGTTTGTGAAAAGGGCCTGGGGCGGCGGTGTGTCCATCGCCTCTGGGTGCTCACCGGCCGTCTTCTCCAAAAGGGCAATGACTTTTTTGGGATCCGATCCGTATGCTACTCCCACGGGAACGAACAGGCGACGTCGCCGGTCGGAGAGAGTCCAGTTGATGACCTCGCTCGAGATGAGGTTCCCATTGGGAACGATGATCTCGGCCCCTAGCCACGTTTTGACCGTGCTGGAGCGGATCCCTATCCTCAACACCTCACCTTTATTGGCACCGAATTCGATAAAATCACCGACTTTGATGGGACGCTCGAAGATCAGGATCAATCCGGACACGAAATTGTTCACCAGATTCTGCAGACCGAATCCGATTCCGACACCCAATGCACCCGCCAAGAGCGCAAACCGGCTCCATTCGATGCCGGCAGCGCTGAGGGCAAAGAGAAAGCCCAGAAAAAGGATGAAATAATAGGCCGTGGCCGAGATCGCTGCCGGAACTCCGCGAGGAAGAGAAAGTCGCGGCAGTACGTCCTCTCCCAGAACGACACGGAGGGATCGCGCCAGCAGGATCGAAAGCCAGAGGGTAAGCGCAAAGGCCAGGATATCTCCCAAGGAGATCTGTATGGCTCCGACCTTAAGCTGACTGCCCAAAACCGCCAGAACCGTATCCTTGACAGGATCGAACAGATTGAATACATCCAATGTCAATATAATCCAGAGCAAAACGGCCAGAATTCGCAGGAATCGTCTGGACCCCTCCCCCCATAACTTCGGATACTTTTTGATCATGTGCAGAGATTGGGCTGCACGGCTTTTTAGCAAGACAGCGATCAAGTCGTCGAGCACAAGAACACACGTGATGAGAATCACCCATACGTATAGACTCAGAAATGTGCCCCATGCAAGGAATTCCGCCAGCGAAACGTTTCCCAGGAGGTTGGAGATGGTTGAAAACGCAAAAATCAGGATGGCGAAACGCGAATAGTAGAGCAAAGCCCGTGTCCAGGCATTCGGCTGAAGAACAGCCTTGAACCCGTTACCCCTGTTAAACCAGAGCAAAGCCCCCAGGGCTAGGAGCGTTAAGCCGAGAAGGAGCAGACGCTCCAGGAGAGTTCCTTCCGGCACAAATTGATCGGAAAACTGCAGGATGTACAGGCTGCCCAGAATATAGATCGGTCGACGCAGGGAAGACGGGACCAATCCAGGGAGCAGGCGTAGCAGGGGAAACACCCACAGCAGGCGTATTAGATCGTCTGCGACTTGTGGCATCTGGGGATAAATCCAGCTCTTGACGAGCAGGCTCACGAGCAAAGCCACGGACACCGGACGGGAAAGGACATGAACCGAGGTCATAAGGCTTTCGTCCCGCTTCACCCACCCCAAAGAACGCTTCTTGATCCCGATCAATATCAGCAATAGGACCAGGAAAAGGGCCAGATGGAAGATGAAACGGCTGAGGTTGATTTTCAGAAATTCGCTTAAAAAATTGACCTTGATTCGCCAAGTTTCCAGGATCTTTTGTGACAGAGGGGGTTGATCGGAGGGTATTTCGAAGGCTTTCCACAGGGGGTCGCTATCCGGAGATAAAAGTTTGACCCGGGATCTCTCCCTCTGCGATTCCAGCTTGATAATGATCTCCGAGATACTCGAGGCAGACGTCAAGATCTCGTCCTGCAAAGATATCACTGCCTCCAATCTCTTGCGGAGCTTTTCCTCAACGGCCTCTATCTCCTCTAGCACTGACTCGATCCTGTCTTGGAGAGCAGCCGGATATCCCTGGTCTTTTCCCGCCGATCGGGTCACCGCCCACTCCTCACGTAAAGACGAGAGCTCATCCTTTCCCTTTTCCAATTCCTCCGACCGGCCCGACAAGATCTCCTGCCATGCCGCGGTCTGGAGAGCGAGGGCTTCCCACTTTTCCTCTAGAGAAATGATCTGCCTGTAGGAAAGCGAGTCGATATCTCGCACCTGGAACTCATGCTGAAGACGCTCCAGATCGGGGCCCAGGTTTTCAGATTAGCTTCGATACGAATTACCGAAGAATCGGGGTGGATCATGGTTTGGATTTTGTTGAGTTCGACATTGACCTTCTGGGCTTTGAGCGGAATTTCAGCCACCGGAATGATCGATGGAAGCTTTTCCTGGTTCTCATCCTTTGCGGTTTTTTCCGGCTCTGCCTTTGTAGCGGGGACATCCTGGGAGAATCCCGGCAAGGGGACCAGCGTTGAGATAACACCAAAAACTATTATGATAGAAAGGCTTTTGTACAATATTCTTTTGACCATAAATCTATCTGCCTATGTCACTTGATCGTCCAATAAGTCGGGCAGGCATTATATTAAAAAGCCGCGCAAATGGCAATTGCAGGACACTTGAAGAAAACATAGGATAGTCCTCTTTTAGATGGATAGAATTTCTTTTTGAGGAATGGGATTGGCATAGCTTAGAGTTGATGTCATCGTGTCTTCTTGAGACAAAAACAAAATTTGTTTTCAAACCAAACCAAAAGCCATCCCGGATTGTTCGATCCGCTTTTTTATCTGCCGGCTTTAGCGCTAAAAAAATGCGCTTTCATTCCGTAATGACGCATATGTGTTCGTATTATTGGATCGCTTTGTGGTATTTCTTCTCTCCCCAGGGGGACCAAAGGCCGTAGCTTTCCTCATGGATCCGGCATTTGCCTTCGGATGTCCATTCGAAGCCATAATTGTAGCCGAACCACAGATAGCGGTCGCCGCCTCCGTTCTCGGTGGTGATGATGTAGCGGGCATCGACATTTCCGATGCCCAGCACTTTTTGTCCGGGTAGAGTTCCCTCTCCTCTGTCCCCCTTGTTGGCATCAAAAGGGATCCATCCATAGGGAGGAAGATAGACCTCTGTCCATCGGTGATAGACATCGTCGTAGCTGGCATCGTCCCCACGCCGGCTCACCGCTCCCACGTAGCGGATGGGGACTCC
>JASFEP010000108.1:0-11568 GCA_050124775.1 Candidatus Aminicenantota bacterium | reverse complement strand
TGCTTTTCCCACAAGGATCGATGTGCACCCTCTCAAGACCTCAGACTGTTGAGGATCACATTCCACGCACTCTTCGACTTGAGCCACAAAAGCGCTCACCATAGCTAATGACACAAACAAAATACAGAAAAAAAGGATTGCTCTTTTCACGTTCAAGCTACACCTCCCAAATTTTTTTTTACTCCAATCCTCAGTGTAAATATGAATAATATCCAATATTTGAATACGAAATCAATTTTTTTTCTTTTCCGGTTTTGCTTTAGGACGAGGTGGAGGGGGCGTTACAGGCGTCAGATTATCGTGTTCGATAACAGCTCTATTCCACCATTCGGGAGTCCTCACTCGACCCGGCCTTCTTTTTTCGGTGTCGTAGATACCGAAGTGATTATATTTGACCAACAAATCATCACCCAGCTTCCACCAGCCATCGACAGTGCTCTTGGCATTTCTCAAAGTAAAATCCGTGATGAATTCTATGGCTTCCTCTTTGTCCTTTTCGTAAAGTTCGATTGCAGCCTTATCTATTATCGGAATCTTCTTTAAAGATCCACCCCCATACTTCTCTTGAGCTTTTTTTACATCCTCGATGGCGTAAGAGTAGACCACTTGTGTGTGAAAATCGACATAGTCGAATGCCCATCTGGCCGATTCTCTGTCCAACTCATAATGGTCCCCTTTGGTGAAGGATTCTGGCATTTCTGTGATCCCACAGTAAAGGGGGATGTAGCAGGAGGTGTCCTGAGAACCGAAAGCGATCCAATTGATGCCCCCTATGGGATCCGGTAGCCAGCTCCGCGATTGCGTAATCGTCGTATACTCCACGCTGGAAACATTGACACAACGGGGGGCATTATATCTTTGTTTATCGACTGTGAATCCCCTGAAATAGTTGGGATTGCCAAACGGACCCGCTTTCAACCCCACGGCCGGATCGTACTGGGACTTCTGATATTTATCCCTTGTGATATCCATAACGTCTTTGACCGAAAGTTTCTGATCCGGTTTCACAGAGAACGGCAGGTCCATCCCCTCGGTTTCCGGGCTGAAATTTTGGGAGGGAGCGACCAAACTAAAAAGGCGCCAGAGACGGCCCCTTCGTCCTTGGGTACTGGCTGCACTGCCCCGGCTTGGAGAGTAAGCGTGTTTCCAGCTAAAAGGCTTTCCGCTCTCAGGATCATACATGCCAGCTTCGATCGCATAAGAGACGGCATTCGGGGAAGCCATAAAATAGTCCTCATTATCGAGATCGATCTCCCCGATGCGAGATTCATTCGGGCAGAAGCTCACATGATCGTCGGGGACTCTCTGGGCACACCAGACGGCACCAGGCTTTCCTGTTTCAGGTGTCCAGAGCGGCCCTACCGGCATGATCTCGAAGAGCCATATCTCATTGGGATCCGCCACGGCCAGCATCTCGCCGCTATCATGAAATCCGTATCCGTATTTTTCTGCCATCGATCCCATGAGTTTGATGGCCTCTCTTGCGGTTTTGCATCTCTCCATAGCCAGCATGGTCAAAGTTGTGATATCCATGATGGCCGAGGGCGTTGGATTTCTCATCTTTTTTACGCAACCGATCGTGGATTCGGCAATACCCAATTGATGCTCGTTCATGTGTCCGAATACAGCGTGCTGATAGGCAAACGTATGTGGGACTTGCAGAATTTCCACCCCAGTGTCTCCCTCCACGTATTTGACCCATTTTCCTCCCACTTCTGGAGGCCAGGTTCTGATCTGGTTGATGTGATAGATCTTTCGTGTGGAACCTTTCGGATGGTCAGCCGCTGGGATCAAGTGCCAGGTGAAATCACACACGCCACAATCCGCAGTCTGACAGGCAATAACCGATCCATCGATGGAGGCGTCTTTCCCGACAAGAATCGTGGTGCACCCCTCTGGCTCTTCGGGCCAAAGTGTGTGATCTTTTAGGCAATCGTCTTTATCAAAGACAAAAGTATTTAACAGAGCAAAACTTGCAAATATCAAAACCAAGATAAGAAACGACCGTTTTATCTTCACTTTACCTCCTATCCTCTTCACTCCAGACACGCCCCCCTAAAAAAAGTGAAATTAAAGAGCGGGGCTGGTGTTGATAAAAACCGGGTTGAGAGAATGATCAAAATAACTGCATCCAAGTGGGTCATCAGCGGATGGCCTTTTTAGGGGGTAATTAAATCAAACTTGAACCTAGCTGTCAATTCTTAATAAAGGAGTCTAATTATTTAGAGGACACTATTATGGCAGCATACCTAGTTCATAGATTCAATCCGTTCACTAATGAATGTGTTGGCAACCAACACAGAAAGCATCGATCCGTATATCCAACTTCTAAGATTTAAATGAGCGATCCCTAATATATATAAATTTTATTTTATCTCATATCCTGCTTCTCTAATGCTGGCCAAGGCGACGATCTTCATAGGCTCGATAAAGGGGACGGGGATGTCCTCCTCCTTCAATACGAGTGGAACTTCGGTGCAGCCTGCGACGATGGCCTCTGCGCCCCTTCCCGCCAAAATCCGGGCGGCGTTAACGATCGTCTCTTTCGCATATCCTGACGTAAAACCGGCTTTTATTCCCTTTTTTCCAAAAATGGCGTCCATCACTAGTTTTTGTTCTTCATCCGCCGGACCAAATACCTCAATTCCGGCGTTTTTATAGGTTTCGTGAAAAAGCCCTGATATCAAGGTCCCCGTGCTCGATACCAGTCCCACCTTTTTGAGTGCAGGGATGTGGTCTTGAGCCCATGTCAATGATTCGTCCAACAAGCTGATGAATGGGATTGGGACTTCACTCAATGCATCGGCTATGAAAAAATGTGCTGTCACACACGGCATGATCATAAAATCGGCGCCCGCCTGCTTTAAAACTTTGATCCCTTCGACAAGATAAGGAGTTGGCGATGGTCCTGTCCCCAAGATCGCATCCGTTCTGGGGGGAACCTTGGGATTGCTGTATATGATCAAAGGAATGTGGTTCTGATCGATCTCGACCTTCGTATTCTTGATGATCAAGCCGAATATGTATTCGGTGGCCTCAGGCCCCATGCCGCCCAAAATACCTATCGTTTTTTTCATGGCATTTTCCTGGAATTTTCAATTTTTTAAGTCTGAGGATTTAAGTCGATAACCCATAACATGAAGATTATGAACCATAACTTATGCTTTACCGTTCGCCCGGTTTCATGATTTCTCTGACTTTATCCAGCGGAAGAGCCTCGATTTTGTGGCCTCTGAATCCCTCCATCGAAGTGGCTTTGAACATGGAATTCAGGATGGCCTCCTCCGCCGCTTCTGCGGCTGCCAAAAAAAGTGCCGACATGTGCCTGTTCCTCAATAACTCGATTTTCTGTGTCCTCTGCTTAAAATCACGGGGAGTTCTAACTTCTTGGGCCGTAGAAAATGCGATGCAGTAATCCCCGCTTCCATTCGAGTAGTAGCCGCCGGTTCGAGGGATGCCCAAAAGCGCACGTTTAGCCAGACGTTTCAGATTCCGGCTATCTAGAGGAGCATCCGTCGCACAGACGATCATGCAAGATCCATCCCCCCCGACTTCAACATCGTTCCGGAAGGAATATTGCCCTAGCTTGACACCGACAGGATGGCCGTTTATTTGTAGAATTCCGCCGAAATTTGTCTGCACCAGAACACCGACTGTATATCCTCCCCGCGATTCAGGAAGTTTCCGCGATGCTGTGCCTATCCCTCCCTTCCATCTAAAACACTCCGTCCCTGTGCCCGCACCGACGCAGCCCTCCTCGACAGGTCCAGACTCCGCATTCTTGATTGCTTCGATAACATGCCCTTCTTTCACATGTCTTCCGCGGATATCGTTCAAATATCCACAATTCGTCTCTCCCACGACTGCGTTCACAGAGCCGACCCTCTCGTTTCCGGGCAGCGCTAAGGTGTATGTGATCAAACCGTTAGCTGCATTTGGCACACACAAAGTGTCTGTCAAGATGATTGGTGTCTCTATCAATCCCAGTTCCTCAACTTGGGTATATCCCATCAATTTTCCATATCCATTGGCCACATAGATCGCTCCTGGCACCATTTCCCTGTAGATATTCCCATTATGGGGAAGGATCGCTGTCGCTCCGGTCCGTACACTCTGTCCCTCGATCAGAGTCACATGCCCGACTTTAACACCCATTACATCTGTTATGGCATTCCACATGCCGGGTTCCATTATTCCGATCTTTATACCGAATTCTCTCACCCGCGGCCGTTCTTCAGCTGCCATCAGCCCTACCCCCAAAATTAACATGATGAAAGATAGACATTTTGTACACTTCATGGAATTCTCCTTGGTGGAACATGTGCCTATGATGTTAGGGGATAGACTCGAAAAAATCAACACAACTGGGTGGACAAATATGTGAGCCCTGTCAAGAGATAAGTAGACAGGTCTTGTCTCCGATCTTTAGAAATTGAAACCCGTCTTTCCTTCAAAAAATAGAACCGTCCCCGATTTTAATCGGTCGTGCGGTTATTTATGCGCTGGAAAGGCTCTGTCATTCTCTCTTTTGCATACGAGCTAATCTCATACTTTAAACCATACTGGCCGTGCATCTGTGTGTGGGTTAAGTTCATCTCTGAAGCCTGTCCATACCGCTTCACAGCTTCCTCTCGTCTCCCCAGTAGATCGAGCATATGACCCTGCCAGATCAGCGCCACCGCCTCATAGGTTTGTTCTTCCTTTTCGACAGCCACCCACTGCATCCTCTCGAACACGAACAGCGCTTCCTCATAGTTCTCCACATCATACAGGGCGAAGCCTGTCCTTAGATAACTCCTGATCTCCTCGAACATCTCGAGCCACTCCCGGGAATACCTCTCCGCCAACTTCTGGCTCGAATTCCATCCCCATCCAAACGAACCGAGGATTCTGTCCGGCGATGACTGCTGCTCTTTCTCCCAGGTCCCGACAGTCGCTTTATAAGCGGATACTTTATCCTCCGGCACTTCAGGCAAATTTTTCATGAAATCCTCCAGGACAGAGAAGAACTTTTCCGGCTCTTCATCATAGATCCCATGTCCCGCCTTAGCGAACACGACCATCCCTGCATTCGGATGATTCCCTTTCAAAACTTCCGGCTTTTTCTCGCCCCACGTCAGGTCATATTTCCCTTCTAAAATAAGCGTCGGGATCGGATTGTTTTCAAACGCTCCTGTGAGATCAACCGTTCCCTGGCTTCTGTTCATGATACCGTTGAAATTGTTATCATGGTCCCATTCATACAGGGCGATCTCTGACAGTCGCTCTTTGGAGGGTTTATAAAAATTCTGGCGCTTCCAATCGCCATTGAGAAAGTTATTGTACAAAAGAATGGGCATGAATTCTTTCCGATGCAGCTTTTTTTCCATAGTCAACTTTTGCACCTGCCCACGGATCTCCCTGAGCCTGGCCCTTTCTTCCTCGGACATGTACTGACGCTGACGGGATTTGCCTGTATCCGCGTGCATTCCTGTCGAAGAGCCCAAAAGGATCATCCCCGCTACATGCTCCGGATAGTTAACGGTATAAAACTGGGCGAGGAATCCTCCGTACGAATAACCCAGGACTGCCCACTTGTCGATATCGAGAGCTTTACGGATCGCATCCAAATCTGCCACCGCCTGATGGACAGAATATCCCTCCTCTCCGGGCTCGAAATCCGACAAACCGCATCCCCGTTGGTCGTAGTAAATCACACGCGTATATTTCTTGGCCTTCGAAAACCATGGATGAAAGTAGTGATGGGTTCCGCCCGGCCCGCCATTTATCAATACCAAAGGTATTCCTTTCCCTTCCTCTTCCACATACAACTCTGCGTCGCCCACATCGATCCTGTGTTTTTTCAAATCCAGACGGTCGCACCACCTTTCGACAAACGGTATCTCTGTAATGAGCTCCGGCTCGATACAGACGACTCTGTCCAGAATGGACTCCCGGCCTTCCAAATCCATCTCCGGGAAGCTCTCCTCCTTCGCGCAGGAAGTAAAAAACAGTACCAAACAGACAAACAGGATAATATTCACAATTTGATTTGAGATAAGATTCGAGTTATTTATCAATTTCATGGAGATCTCCCTTCCGATCTTCATTCTAAAAATCTGTTTCTGTATAGAATACTACCATTTATCTATATAGACGGATAAACGACACCTCTGGTTGTCAATTTCTCCATTTTCTGACGCTTTGACCGATCTTCTGATTCATTTGACTTCGTTTTTGACCTCTGATATAAATCAAATTACCTCAACAGGGGACAGTATGCGGCTTACAGGTCTCAATAGTACTCTCTCCAAAAGCTTTCCAGCATTTATTTAAGCTGGAGGTAGGTTATGATCGGTAAAACCATTTCGCACTACAAGATCCTCGAAAAGATCGGCGAAGGCGGGATGGGTGTTGTCTTTAAAGCCGAGGATATAAAACTTAAGCGAAGGGTTGCGCTTAAATTCTTACCACAGGAATTGATGAGAGATAGAGAGGCCAAAGAACGATTCTTTCAGGAAGCCCAGGCGGCGGCTGCATTGAATCATCCGAATATCTGTACGATCCACGAAATCGACGAAGCGGAAGGGCAGACGTTTATTGCAATGGAATATTTAGTGGGACAGAATTTGAAAGACAGAATCTCCTCAAGCCCGATAAGGATAGAAGAAGCCTTGGATACGGCCATAGAGATTGCCAATGGGCTGCATGAAGCGCATGAAAAAGGTATCGTCCATCGAGATATCAAACCTGCGAATATCATGCTGATGGGAAGAGGCCAGGTGAAGATCATGGATTTCGGGCTGGCGAAATTGGCTTGGGGAGTGGACCTCACAAAAACGGCTACTATCATGGGAACGGTCGCCTACATGTCTCCTGAACAGGCAAAAGGGGAACGAGTCGACAACCGCACAGATATCTGGTCTTTCGGGTGTGTGGTATATGAGATGTTCACGGGCAAACGTCCCTTTAGAACGGCTCATGATCAAGCTGTGATCCATGCGATCCTCAAAACAGAGCCTCAGAAGTTATCCTCACTAAGATTGGAAATTCCTTCCGAGTTGGATACAATCGTTGAGAAGGCATTGGCTAAAAATCCGGAAAATAGATACCAAAGCGCCCAAGGCATCCTGGATGATTTGAGGTCAGTCAAATCCGAGATATATATGCAAGAGTCTGCCAGAAAGACCGCCGAATCGAAACCGTCCATCGCTGTCCTGCCGTTCGTAAACATGAGCGCCGATCCAGAGCAAGAGTATTTCTGCGATGGAATCGCGGAGGAATTGATCAATGCCCTTTCCCATATGGAAGGACTGCGTGTAATCGCAAGGACTTCCTCGTTTTCTTTTAAAGGTAAGAGTGAAGATATCCGTGCAATAGGTAAACAGCTCGATGTGCAGACAATTCTTGAAGGCAGCGTTCGGAAATACGGGAATAAAGTGCGCATCACAGCCCAGTTGATCGATGTGACCGACGGTTCCCATCTCTGGTCCGAACGCTACGACCGCGAGCTGGAAGACATATTTGCCATTCAGGATGAGATTTCTGCGACCATCGTCGCAAATCTTAAAGTCAAGCTTTCTCCAGCGGATGAAGCACGTGCAGAAGCAAGGCACTCCTCGAACATTGTGGCTTACGATGCCTATCTGCGAGGAGTTTTTTACTATAACAAAATGACCGAAATGTGGGGGAATAAAGCCATAGCATCGTTCGAAAAAGCAATTTCTTTAGATCCAGATTATGCCCTTGCTTATGCGGGCCTGGCAGAAGCTCACATATGGCTCTCGTTCTTCAGTGATCTTGCGTTGAAGGATATCGTTCAAAAAATCAAGGAATATATCCGGAAAGCTCTGGAATTAGATCCCACTCTCGCCGAGGGTCACATGTTGAAAGGCACCATGGCCTTTTATCACGATTGGGATAGAATGACGGCTGCAAGAGAACTTGAAAGAGCTCTCGAGCTCAATCCCAATTCGGCAAAAACGATCGCGCGTTATGCCGCTTATCTGATGTTTTATGAAAGAAAATATGAAAAAGCCCTGAGTTTGGTAGATAAGGCGGTAGCGTTAGATCCACTTGACCTTCATGTAAAAACGTACCGCGTTTGGCTTTATTGCTTTCTTGAAAAAATCGATGAGGCCCTTTGGCAGGCAAAAAAGATTTTAGATCTCGAGCCGAATTATCCTTATGGGCATTATTGGCTTGGAGCAGTGTATGGGTACCGTGGAGACTATGAGAGGGCTGTTGAGCGACTCGAGGAAGCGCTGCGGTTGGGCGGCCGGACTCTGAATAACCTTGGTGTATTGGGTTATCAATATGCAAAAGCAGGAAGGAGGGATGAAGCCGAGCAATTAGCTAAGGAACTCGAAGAACGCTCCAGAAAAGGTCAGGGAGCAGCCGTGTGGTTATCGAGAATTTATCTCGGATTGGGAGATGTCGATAAAGTTTTCGAATGGCTCGAAAAAGCATACAAAGAACACAGCTTGAGCTTGTTTTACATCCCGATTGAACCGGTGTATGCAGAATTGCGGTCAGATCCAAGATTTGTAGATCTGATAAAGCGAATGGGATTGGAAAGTCTTCTGGATTGAAACAATGATTAGCAAAAGCATCTCGCACTACACAATCCTCGAAAAGATCGGGGAAGGGGGGATGGGGGTTGTCTATAAGGCCGAGGATACCAAGCTGAAGCGTATCGTTGCGCTCAAGTTTCTACCGCCGGAATTGATGCGGGATAAGGAGGCCAAGGAGCGGTTCGTCCAGGAGGCGCAGGCTGCGGCAGCACTCGACCATCCCAACATTTGTACGGTGTATGAGATTAACGAATCGGATGGTCAAACTTATATCGCCATGGCCTATGTGGCCGGTCAAAGTCTAAAAGAAAAAATAGAGACCGGGCCACTTGAGTTGGATGAAGCGTTAAAAATCACTTCACAGGTCGCTAATGGATTGCGTGCCGCTCACAAGAAGGGAATTACCCATCGCGATATTAAGCCGGCGAACATCATGTTGACGGAGGAGGGCCTCGCCAAGATCATGGATTTTGGTCTGGCAAAGCTCACCTGGGGAGTCGATCTCACAAAGACCGCCACGGTGATGGGAACGGTCGCCTACATGTCACCTGAACAGGCTTGCGGCGAAAATGTCGATCGGCATACAGATATCTGGTCATTGGGATGTGTGATTTACGAGATGCTCGCCGGGAGACGTCCTTTTAGAAGCACGCATGATCAGGCCGCCATCTATTCGATCTTGAACGATGAACCGGAGCCGATTTCTAAGTTGCGGGACGATATTCCAGTCCTCGTAGAGAAAATAATGGAATCTTGCCTTCAGAAAGACCCTCACAATCGCTATCCGGATATGGAAGCTTTGATCAACGATTTGAAATTCTTAGCTACGATGGATAAAACTCAAATGACACGTCCGGTCCCTACCAAAGAAGAGTCTCCATCCATCGCAGTTCTTCCCTTCGTAAACATGAGCGCCGACCCTGAACAGGAATACTTCTGCGACGGCTTAGCCGAGGAGCTCATCAATTCGCTGACCAAGATCAAAGATATAAAGGTCGTCGCGCGAACCTCTGCCTTCGCTTTTAAAGGAAAAACCATCGATGTCCGCGAGATCGGCAAACGCCTGAATGTTGCATCGGTCCTCGAGGGCAGCGTCCGCAAATCCGGAAACAGACTTCGGATCACGGCCCAGCTTGTCAATGTTGCAGACGGCTACCATCTCTGGTCCGAAAAGTTCGACCGAGAAATGGAGGATGTTTTTGCCATCCAGGATGGAATATCTTTGGCCATCGTCGATAATCTGAAGCTTACGCTCTTGAAAAAGGAAGAGGAGGCTCTGCTCAAACGGTATACTGAAGATCCGGAGGCATACAATCTGTATCTGAAAGGAATTTACTATTTAAGGATGTACACAGCCGAAGGTTTCCAGGAGGCCATCAAATATTTTGAGCTCACCCTTCAAAAAGATCCAGACTATGCGCTTGCCTTTTATGGCTTGGCTGAAGTGTTTAATACGATCTCATACTGGGCAAATGTCTCCCCGCACGAAGCGTATCCGAAGGCCAAAGAATATGCAAAAAAAGCGATAGAAATGGTTGAAGATATCGGAGAAGCCCATTCCGCCTTGGGTCTGGTCTATACGTTTTATGATTGGAATTGGAGCGAAGCGGAACGCGAAATAAAAAAAGCTCTGGAGTTGAATCCGAGTTCTGCGATCATCCATATGGGCTATTCCTGGTTTTTATCGCTCACAGAAAGGCATGAAGAAGCCATAATCGAAGCCAAAAAAGCTCAAGAGCTGGACCCGCTCTCGCCCGCTATCCTTTCCCACATCGGCCTTGCCTGTATCTATGGCAGTCAATATGACAAAGCCATTCACGAGTTAAAAGCTGGGATGATCCTTGCCCCGGATTTTTACTTGATGCATTACTATCTAGGATTGGCCTATCGTGCTAAATCGATGTTTAGAGAGGCCATCTCAGAATACGAGAGAGCTGTCGATTTATCAGGCGGAGCACCGTGGCCTACATTGATTTTGACGACATGCTATTTTGAGACCAAACAAAAAAACAAAGGGGAGAAGCTACTTCGGAGTCTAGAACAGAAAGGAAAACAGGAATATTTGCCTTCAATGGGTTTCTCCTACATATATTTTGTGCAAAGCGACATGGATAAGGCCCTTTACTGGCTGGAGCGTGCGTGTGAAGAAAAGGATAGTTTTCTTCCTTGGTGTGCAATTATACCTTTAAAAGATTGGCAACTTTTTAATGAGCCGAAGCTAAGGCCCTTATTCGAGAAATATGGATTGATCAAGTAATTGCAAAAAAGGATTAGCGAAATGATCAGTAAATCCATCTTGCACTACAAGATTCTCGCGAAGATCGGAGAAGGCGGGATGGGAATGGTGTATAAGGCCGAAGATACGAAGCTCAAGCGGATTGTTGCGCTCAAGTTTCTGCCGAAGGAATTGATGCGGGATAAGGAGGCCAAGGAGCGGTTCGTTCAAGAGGCGCAGGCTGCGGCTGCGCTCGATCATCCAAATATCTGCACGATATATGAGATCAACGAATCGGAAGGGCAAATCTTTATTGCGATGGCATACGTTGAAGGCCAGAGTTTGAAGGAAAAACTCACTTCCGGACCGGTCGAGTTGAAGGATGTTCTGGATATTGCCATTCATACAGCCGAAGGACTCAAAGAAGCTCACGAATCTGGAATCATTCATAGGGACATAAAGCCCGCTAACATCATGCTGACCAAAAAGGGGCAGGCGAAGATCATGGATTTTGGGTTGGCAAAATTATCTTGGGGAGTCGATCTCACAAAGACGGCAACGATCATGGGGACAGTCGCTTATATGTCCCCCGAGCAGGCTTCAGGGCAAAAAACAGATCACAGAACGGATATTTGGTCTTTGGGCTGTGTGCTTTACGAAATTCTGGTTGGCGAACGACCCTTCGAGAGTACCCATGACCAGGCTGCCATTTATTCGATTCTAAATGAAGAGCCCGAACCGATCGCAAGCCTACGAAAAGATCTTCCTGTGGGTTTCGAGATGATCTTACACACTTGTTTG
>JASFEP010000107.1:0-11636 GCA_050124775.1 Candidatus Aminicenantota bacterium | reverse complement strand
GGCTGGGAAAAAAGCGGATGTGATTCTGATCGACATGTACAAGCCGCATCTCGTTCCGGCAAACATGCCCGTCTATCGCGTGGCCTATTTTGCCAACGGGAACGATGTCGACACAGTGATCGTCAACGGCGAAGTATTGATGGAAAACCGGCAGGTCAAGACTGTGAATGAGGCCGAAGTGATAGAACTCGCCGAGAAAGCCATTGCAAATGCTATAAAACGCACAAACCTCCAACATCTTCTGACCCTTCCTGAACGTTTTTGGGGAGTGACGAGAGGTTTATCCCAGTAATCATTCTTCGTATATAAATTTTTTGTCAACCTTTTTGTTTCCCGGGCGTCTGTATATATATGTTCGTATTTTCAAGACAAATAGCGGACTGAAAAATAATGGGGATCTTAAAAGGCCCCATTGAGGAGGCTCGATGAAACTTCTTTCAAGCCACGATGAGATGCTGTTGCTCGCGATCCTGAGCTTGGGAGATAATGCCTATGGACTCACCATAAGAAAGGAAGTCAGTAGGGCAACGGGAAAAGACTGGTCGATCGGGGCTATCTATGATCCACTTTATCGCCTTGAAAAAAAAGGATATGTCGAATCTTCACTCACAGAACCGACAACGGAACGCGGGGGTCGCAGTAAGCGCGTATTTTCCGTTACTTCAAAAGGCAGTGACGCTTTAAGGCAACACAAAGCCGCAAGAGACAATCTGTGGCAGAAGATCCCTGAAAAGGTTTTTAATAAACCCTGACGGTGTTATGAACGAACAAAAAAACAGGCCACCGAAAATAGCCAAATTCCTCCTGGCCAGGTTTTTGAACGATTATTCAGAAATCCCTCTACTCGGGGATCTCGAGGAGGAATATCGTTCTGTTGCCGATGAATTTGGAATTAAACGCGCACGACTTTGGTACTGGCAACAGGTTCTAAAATCACTTCCCAATATTTCTAACAACACACTGTATTGGAGCTCAGCTATGGTAAAAAATTATGCGAAAATCGCATTTCGCAATATTCAAAGGCATAAAATGTATTCCTCTTTGAATATCGTCGGCCTTGCGGTCGGGATCACATGTTCTCTTTTGATCACGCTGTGGGTTCTGGATGAACTCTCCTTCGATCGGTTCCATACGTACGCGGAACGTCTATACCGGGTGGAATTCGACCAGAACTACTCCGGCCAGTTATTTCATGTCAATGTTTCGCCCCATCCTATGGCGCCTGCACTTGTGGAGGAGATTCCCGAGGTTGAAAAGGCCACACGAGTCATGCCCATAGGAGAAATCCTTGCAAAACACGCTGATAAGGCTTTTTTTGAGGACTCGGTCATGGCCGTCGATCCATCGTTCTTTGACATGTTCAGCTATCCACTGCTTCAAGGCGATTCTCGAAAAGCTCTCGACGATCCCTATTCTATTATTATAACGGAGGACAGGGCCCGGGCCTATTTTGGACACAGTAATCCCATAGGCAAGACGCTCAATGTTGACAATGAGCTGGATTTTACGGTGACGGGTGTTTTGAAAAACATCCCCAGTACAGGCTATTTGCAGTTTGATATGCTTGTGCCCTATGAACTTCTGAGAGCGCTGGGCATGAACATCGATGGTTGGGGTTTCAACACGACTTTGACGTTTGCCCTTTTAAGAGAAAACGCCGACCATAAGTCCGTTGCACAGAAGGTCCAAGCCCTGGTGGCCAAGCATGGCGATACAGAGGATCAAGCATACTCTCTCCGTCCGCTGACGCAGATTCATCTTTATTCGCACTTCGGGTTTGGCGACAAGAGAGGTCAGGCTCAATATGTCGCTCTGTTCTCTGCGATCGCTGTGTTCGTTCTCCTTATCGCCTGTATCAATTTCATGAACCTCTCGACAGCCCGGTCGGCCAAACGTGCCCGTGAGGTTGGGATGAGAAAAGTTGTGGGAGCTGTGAAGCGACAGATCATCGCCCAGTTTTACGGCGAATCCTGCGTTTTTACTTTGATAGCTCTGATCCTGGCTTTTCTTTGTGTCTATCTTGCTCTTCCTGCCTTCAATGCTTTGACAGGGAAAGACATCTCCTTTGCCACGTTTGCGAACGGCTCCACTCCTCTGGCTGTGTTGGGCATCGTGTTGATCACAGGATTTATTGCAGGAAGTTACCCGGCCCTTTTTCTTTCGTCCTTCCATCCGGTTTCAGTCCTTAAGGGCACGGTTAGTTCGGGTGCTTCGGGTGCGGTCTTTAGGAAGATTTTGGTCGTCATCCAGTTCAGCCTTTCCATTTCGCTGATCATCGGCACAGGGGTCGTCTACAGTCAACTCAAATACATGAAAACGAAAACGCTGGGATATGAGACCGACCACCTTCTTTCCGTCCAGATGTGGGGGAGTGTCAACGAGTCCTTTGGCGCACTCAAGAAGGAATTGCTCAAGCATCCTGGTGTCGTCGCTGTGAGCGCATCGAGCAGTAAGCCCTCACGGATCTATAGCAACGCAGGAGGTGCCGATTGGGAGGGGAAGGATCCGGAACAGGATGTTTCTGTCAATTTCACGTCTGTGGATTATGATTATTTCGAGGCGGCGGGGATGGAGATGGTTGGAGGCCGGAGCTACAGCCGGGATTTTCCATCGGATTCGGATTCGGCCTACGTTATCAATGAGGCCCTCCAGAATCTTATGGGCTTCGATTCTGCTGTCGGGGAACGATTCACGTTTGGAGAGAGGACGGGAACGGTCATCGGTGTTGTGAAAGATTTTCATTTTTTGCCCCTGAGAAAAAAGATCGAACCTCTGGTGCTCCTGCTACAGCCCCAAAATAACACCAATCTCTTGATTCGGATCCAGCCTGAAAATGTCGTTGCATCCCTTGCCGATATAGAAAAGACGTGGAGCCGTGTGGTTCCAGGTTTTCCTTTCGATTACGCATTCATCAACGAGGACTTCGCAATCATGTATCGAGCCGAACAACGCATGGGCAGCGTGCTCAAATATTTTTCTCTCCTGGCTGTTTTTGTGGCCTGTCTCGGCCTTTTCGGCCTGGCCTCTTATGCGGCCGAGCAAAAGACTCGGGAGATCGGCATACGGAAGGTTCTTGGGGCCTCGATCACCAGAATTACTTTTGGTCTTTGTCGAGAGTTCGCCCTGCTCGTTCTGTTGGCAAATTGTATGGCGTGGCCTATAGTGTATCTGGCGATGCGCAACTGGCTGTCGGGTTTTGCATATCGAACGGTTATGAGATGGGAGATCTTCGTCCTTGCAGGGGTGCTGGCATTATTGATCGCACTGCTGACAGTCAGCTATCAGGCCCTCAAGGCTGCATTGTCCGATCCGGCGCAAGCTTTAAAATACGAGTAGAAAACCGATTCTTTTCCTAGAGCAACCATGATTTCACCTTTCTGATTCTCCTTAAAGTCCCTTGAGGATCTGATTCTAGCCTTTATCCTCTTGTCATTTTGGATCTAACCATGGTGCATGGCTGTTTTTTCTTGGTATTTTCGAGTAAACTGAAGAAAATATCGATCGAGGACAAGACAGTGAAGAAAAAAACGATGAACACAAAATATCTGATTTGGGGTGGGGTGTTGGTTCTGTGTGCGGTTTTTCTGATGGCACAGGACATTCATAGAGCGGCAGGCCAAGGGGACCTCACTAAGGTCAAGGAATTTTTGGAGAAAAATCCTGAATTGTTGGATGCCAAGGATGGCCAAGGGAATACTCCTCTGATGCTTGCTGCCAACAGCGGTCAGAAGGACGTGGTAGGATTTCTGATCACACAGAGACCGAATCTTAACATTGCGAACACCTACAAGTACACACCTTTGCACTATTCGATTTTGCGCAGACATATCGACATTGCTGAGATGTTGATCAGGGCCGGGGCTGATCCGAATGTCCCCAATGTGTGGGGGTATACACCTCTTCATACGTGCGCGGGAAGGAATTTCCTCAAAGAGGCGGATTTGTTGTTAAGGAATAAAGCCGCAGTGAATTCAAAGAACGAGGTTGGCGAAACCCCCCTCTTTTCTGCCGTCAAGTTCGGGCATAAAGATATGATCTTGTTGCTCATCCAGAACGGGGCAGATGTGAATGCTAGAAACAAGGTGGGACGAACGCCCATTTTTGCAACGGCCGCGAGGAACTCATCTGAAATTTTGAATTTATTGATCGACCAAGGCGCTAACATCAACGTGGTGGATGAATTCGGACAGACGGCCCTTCATAGAGCCGCAATAGCTGGGTACCACGATATCGTCCAGATCCTCGCTCGTGCGGGCGCTAAAATCGGGGCTAGAGATGCTAAAGGTAAAACGCCGTATTATTATGCGGCCACATACGGGCACAACACCCTCACGGAAAGGCTGATGTCATTGGGCGCACAGCCCGATGTGTTCGTGGGGGACAGGGGCTATTTTTTCTTTTCCGAGCTGGATCTCAAAGAGGGTGAAGCGGTCATCTGGTATTTGGGACACAGCGGTTGGACAGTGAAGACCAGGAACCATCTCTTGATCTTCGATTATTATGAAAACACGGACCGTCCGGAGGATCCAAGACTCATTAACGGACGGATCAATCCCACGGAGATCTATGACCAGAATGTCTATGTGTTCATATCCCATCGGCATGCGGATCATTTTGATAAGACGATTCTGGGATGGGAACACGCGGTCCCATACATCAGGTATATCTTCGGCTGGCAGGCTCTGGATAATCCTAATTATATTTATATGGGGCCTAAAAAAAAGCTCGACCTCGATGGAATGAAGATCGAGTGTTTTCACTCGCCGGAAGCCGGGGAGATCGAGGCCAATTTTTTAGTCGAGGTCGATGGAGTGGTCATCTATCATTCCGGCGATTACAGTAGGGGCCATGATGTCTTCAAGAAAGACATGCAGGCATTGGCGGCGGCTAAAGATATCGATCTTTTTTTCATGCTTGCGGGAAATACGATGGATAATGGGGAAGCCCTTTATGCTTTGCAGACTGTCAAGCCCAAGTATATGTTTCCCATGCATGCCGGAGGGAACGAGTATGTGTACAAGGAATTTGCGGACTTTGTTAAGGGAAAAAAAGTAAAGTCAAAGATCGTCTGTGCAGAAAATAGAGGGGATAGATTCGAGTACATCAAGGGCCAGATCAAGGGAATCCAGTAGAGAAAGTGGTCAATAGCCTTTTTCTTAGAAGCTCCATTTTGTACCCAAAAATGGGCTTCTAAGGCATTTTATGGGGCTTATTTAGGGGATATCCTCTTTAAAATTAATAGGATGGCGTGGCCCGTCCCCATTTATTCTTTGGGGGAAACGTTGATTTCTTTGATCGAGAGCAAAACCGCAGGCTCTTCGGTGATGTCATAGAGGATAAAATAAAGGATTTTTGGCTCGGCTAGTCTGTAATAAATGGAAGTCTGGAAGGGTTGCGTTTCGCTGGGTTTGAGGTCGGTGATAATCTGTTGATCGACCACATCGCTGTCTATATAGATGCGTAACAATGATTTCCTGAAAGTCCTTTCGTCCTCATTGGTGAAGATCCCGGCGAAAAGAATATATCCCCCTGGAGGAGCTTCCAGGTTATTTCCGGAGAGCCGAATCTCTTGCTGTTGGGAATCCATGGCCCTGGTAATGGCAATGAGGACAGGTGGTTTTTTGCTCTCCTCGGGCGTGACATAGTACCTGATGACAGGGATGTCGAAATCGACTTGGGGTTGGATAAACCTCAGGGTGACTTCATGAATTCCAGGGACAAGAGTCGGCAAGCCCGGGATCTTTCCAGAATCGATCGTGTCCTCGAAAGCGAAGGTTAGTGATTTTGAATCTGTGCGAAAGGGGATGCCGTCGACAACCCATTGGACGAGCAGATTTCCCGTCCCTTCGTATTTTATGTCCGCTTCTGCCAAAAATCCTTCAAATCCTCTGGGGACGACTTTGTAGCTTTTTCCATCCGCGAACCGGAGGTTGATATAGGAGATAGCAAAGAGCGCCCTGGGCCCGCTTTGGGGGAAGACAGTGAGAGATAGCGTTTGGACGATTTCGGCGACCCCTCTATAATCCGAAGCTCTGACCGCGTAAACTCCCTCTCTCTCGTATGTGTGTTTCACGATATTTCCTTCGGTTGTGATCGCCGTCCCATCACCGAAATCCCAGCGAATACTGGATGAAGAGAAATACTGCGCTTGAAAAGTCACTTCCTGACCAGCCTTTGGCTGAGGCGGCGCAAATGTGATCCTTCTCCTCGGAAGGACATTGACGGATATAGAGGATGTCACTCGGTTCTGTCCGTTGTCGTATGCTCTTACCTGGTATGTGCCGGGGACGGCGTAGGAATGGCTTATTCGTGGAGGGGAAGTGTCGTTGATGATGGTTCCGTCGCCGAAATCCCATCGGATGAGCGTATTCGAAAAAAAGAATCTGGCTTCGAAATCGATGTCTTCGCCAGGCCGAGGGTCGCCAGGGGAAAAAATGATCCTGGGATTGGGAGCCACGCCGACCGTGACAGATGCTGTAACCACTTCTCCTCCGTCATCGTAGGCCTTGACCTGATAATATCCCGGTTGGTTGTATGTGTGTGTAATATCTGGAGGTGTTCTGTCGTTAATGATAATCCCGTCGCCGAAATCCCATCGGATGAGCGTCTGAGATATGAAATTCCTGGCTACAAAACGGACCTGTTCATTGATCCTCGGTATCTGGGGAGTGAATGTGATCTCCGGAGGATCCTGGGCCAGTTGGACCGTGGTTGTGATCGGAATCTGTGAGGATCCTCCGAAGTCGAGAGCGATCACCGAGAACGTCCCTCCAGTCGAATAGACGTGGGTCTGTTGCCTCCCTGCGGTAACTACGGTGCCGTCGCCGAAATCCCATCGCACAGAGTTCGAAAGGAAATTTCTCGCCGTAAATGTGATGGTTTGTCCCGGTTTAGGGGACCTGGGATTGTAAACGATCGTGCGTTCTTCCGTGATAGTAATCTGGACGGAGTCGGTTTCTCCTCCGAAAGTTGCGGTCACGAGATATGTTCCCTCAGAAAAATAGGTGTGAGAGATATTGGCGTCGTCGACAACGACGGTGCCATCCCCAAAATTCCATGTGACAGGATCTGGGAGCCCTACCGCACCCGATACAGTGAAATTGACGCGCTGTTCGACATTGGGTCTGTTGGGCGTGTATGTGATCGCGCTGAAAAGGCTCGTGCTCAGCATCAGAAAAATTCCAATAAAACTGAATACAGAGATCGCTTTTTGTGTGCCCGTATCTCCCTTTATATATTTCATGACGTTTTTCCTTAAAACTGAAAGTCCAGTTGGAGCAAAGACGTGAATATCGAATCTGAAAATCCTGGCATCTTGGACTCGGCATAATCGCCTCGTATCGAGAGTATAAAGTTGCCGAAGTTGGTGAATCGGTTCAGATGGATGCTTATGTTGCCTGAAAGAGTCAGATTTTCTGAGTCTCCCCCCGGAAATTTGTTGTTCATGTACGAGCCCGTAAGCGACAGGGCTGCAACCTCGGGCCATACGAAGATCTCAGATGTGAGGAATGTGTTAAAGGACTGGATTTTCTCATTGGAGAATTTGTTCTTCGCTTCGGTATATCCGAAATTGGGTGATATGATCAGAATTTGTCCGAGCCGCCATGTTCCGCCGAGATTGGTCGTGAGGTTCGCGCTCGAATTTTGTGGGAAATTCTGGCTATCCAGGTCCGAGTAGGTGAGGGAAAGATTGAGGTTGAGGGCCTCTGACAAATACATAGCGAGGGAACTCGTGAATTCATCCGAGAGGCTGTCTTGGTTGAATATGTTCTCGCCTTCATCGAGGGATGTGTCTTGGTTATTCCTTCTGTAGCCCACACTGAGTGAGAATTTTTGTGATATGTTCCACATGACGTTGAGGCTTCCGTCCTTGCTGCGGGTTGTGTATTCTGAGGGCACGTTTTCAAGGTTGTCCGTAGCGTTGTTGTAACCACCGGATATCGTCCATTTGCCGAGGTTGAGGCTGATGTTGGTTTGTAATCCTTTCCTGTTGTTCGTGAAGTACTGGTAACCGATGGAATTGAAATCTTTCCCGATGTATTGATAATTCACGCCGATGAATAATATGCCCTGGGCATAACTTCCGCCGATCTTGAAGGCATTGTCGGGGGTGGTGCCTTTTTCGTCTGAGAGGTTTTCGTCGTAGTTGCTGTGGGCGATCTCCGCGTTTATGAGCATCCGATTCTGGAAGAGGCGTGCCTCCTGGAAGAGAGAGAGCACGTTTCCTTTTCTGGAGGTAAAAAAGTCTGAGGTGCCGACGTTGATTCCCTTTTGGGGATCATCTTTACCTGTAACGTAGATCAATTTGATTGTGTATGCGTCGTTGAAAAAGTTTTGACCGACCGTCCCTCCGAAAATGCTTATCCCTGATCTGGGGATGCCGAATCCACTGAATCCTTTAGGCTCCTGGGCATTGATATTGAACACATGAACGGATGTCTTTTGATTGTCGAAAGAGTAGTCCACACCCCGTCTTCCCAGGCCAAAAACAGTGTATTCCGACTCGTTGAGCGAGAGGTCTCCGGCTCTGAGTGTATGGGATCCCCTGTTGACGGACAGGATCATGTTAGAGAGGTCGACATTGTTGTTTCCCTCGACGGGTTGGTTCGTATAATTGAAGTTGGAATCAAAATTGATCGCATAGGGCCCGGTGTTGTGAGTTTTGAATATGCGGACGTTTGCTGTGGAATGACTCTGTTGGGATTGGGAATCGTCTTTTTTGACGTACGCCTGAAGGGAGCCCATGACTTCGACAGGAAGCTGGAATTTTTTGGCCTCCTCCTCAGGGGGTGGAAAATCAGAGGGGATATCGGGGATCGGTTTCGGGCTCTGGCCCGAGACTTGGTAGGTATTTGTGGGGGCGTCGGGTGGAAAATAGACATCTCTTCCCTCGATATGAACGATCAAGTAATACTCGAAATCCAATCCGGGAAGAAGCGTTGTGTCGAAATCGAAGAAGTAAGTGTTGTCCTCTGCCTTTTCCATGCTCCGCGCCTGATAGTCCGGGATCTCCTGATGGCGGAACACGAACAGGACGCTTACGACTTCTGGAGGCATTTGGGCCGAGATGTGAAGTGTGGCTCCGTATTCGAAGGAGGAGATAGGGGTGTGCAGGATTTCTGGCGTGGATTGTTGGATTTCAGGATTGGCGTTTTGGACCTTGGAAGGTGGCTGTGGGGTGGCAAGTGGGGCAGAGTGCGAGTTTTGTGCAAAAAGAGGGAACATAGAAAAGGGGAGAAGAACGACGGAACAAAGGATGCGAGCGATCTTTGTTCGAGGATTTTCTGTCATCAGTATGTATCGGCTCGGCTGTTTCGGCCTATTTAATTTAACAGACCGGATCTATACGCATGGTCGTTCTATCTTTTAGTCGCTCATCCCTTTATGGGTGTGTCCATTATGTCAGGCTGCTGGGTAAGATCATATCAAAATTTAAAAAAAATGTGCACTAAAAACTGATAGAAAAAATACTATATTATTAAGTGGTAAATGAATGTATTGAGAAGGTGTTACATTTATTTAATATTCTGTTGACGTGTTGATATGTGTAATGAGATAGAACTGAAGTAGGGGGGAAGGACCTACTGCACTGTAAACGATGTTTGGGAGCTGGAGATCAGTTGCATGCCATCCCAGATCGTGAGCGTGCGGGTGCCGGGCGTCGCGTTGTTCGGAATCGGGGCTTGGATCTGGGAATTCTGCCAAGAAGTTACGTTCAGGGTTTGAGTGCCGAGTTTTAGGACTTTGGATCCTTGCGAGTGTCCGAATTGGAATCCCACGAGTGTGATAGCTGTTCCTGGGGGGCCATTCTCTGGTTCAACAGCCTCTATCCACATGCGGAGTAAAAAATTGAAGGTGTTCGATAGGGTGACTGTTCCCTGTTTGATCGTAACGGTATAATCCTTGCCGGATTCGATCCTATGTAGACCTGTTTACTACCCGCTGCCGAGCCGAATCCCTGTCCGGATATGTCGAGCTCCGCTGTCGGGCAACCGTAATGATGTTGGAGCACGTCTTGGATATTGGCGATGATCAGGAGTTCATGGACTGCCAGGTTGTTTTTTTCGTTCGTTTCGTCGATTGTATCCGTTCGATCGACCGCGGCAGCAAGCCAATGCTTTCCCAGCGGCGCTCTATCCGGAATCTTGTTGTTGCCAGGGAAGAAGACGTTGATCGATTCGCCGGCCTCGAGCTCTCTGATGGACCTCTCCCAGTGTTTCAGGTATTGATTGAGACGTTTGAAGGGGGAGGGTCTCATAGGATCGATCCTGTCTGCGGATAGGATGATATCGAGGGATATATTTTCTGCCGGTCCAAGTCCTTGGTTTTTGACCTGAACGTAGAATCGTCTTCCCAGTTGGGCTCCCGGATTAACTGTAGAGGGAGCTAAGATCTTAACGGTGAGATCCGGTTTTGCCACGACATATTTCTTTGGGAGTTTTTTGACTTCTTGTTCGGTTCCAATTAGGAGAAAAAAACAAAAGAGGAAGATCAACGCGAAAAGACAAAGCTTTTTTTTCGGATGATCCATCGATGCCCTCCAGTCTGTTACGCGTAAAGACCAAAACCCCGAATATCTGTGTCTGTTTATATCAAAGCAGAATTGTGAAGTCAATCAGTATGTATTATGGGGACGGGCCATGAAATATTGCCATATTTGATTTATTATCAATGGATTAGTCCTGGAAAAAAGCCTTGTTTTCTCTCTTAGAGAGCTGTTTTTAGGGGCAAAATCGTGGTTCTAAGATGTAAATACATACTCTTATTATTATTCTTTCAATTCTTCTTAGAACCCCTTTTTTACCCCCAAAAAATGTATTCTAAGACATTTTAAGGAAGGAATATTTATTTTAACTTATTTAAAATGAATGAGATGGCGTGGCACGTCCCTGTTTTCCCTATTCTAGACGCTCGGCGCTCCATCCTCCCACGTTTGCTCCATCGACTGCATATGTGCCACTCATGTCGTAAACGGCTCCCGCGAGAACATAGCCGCTCAGGTCCGTATAGGAAATGATGACAACACCGTTTTCTGCCGTCCAAATGCCGTTATAACCTCGACTATCGGAAAATGTGCCGTTGGTCAAGCCTGCCCCATCCAAGGTTATGTCGAATTCGAAGGTTTCCGCAGGATCGGTTTGCACCATATTTACTCTCCAGCGTCCGCGGATGTCCACCAATCGGGCGATCAATTCAACATCTGTGTACATTGTGAATGTGCCAGAATATGTCTGACGAATGCCGTTGAGGAAGACTTCTACGGTATGGATAGGTTCTATCCCGGTATATTCATAACTCACTTCAGAAAGATCCTTGTGGAGGTGCTCGCCTGGTCCGGGAGTTCCCGTGACTCCTTCTTCGAGGGTGACGTTCAATTTGTAGTCGGGAGTGCCAAAATTGCAGCTCCACAATACAATAAGACATAGCAGGATTTGAAGAAATCCGCCATAAACCGCCATTCGTTTTATTGTTTTGATTTTTGTTGTCATTTTATTCCGTTCGTTTTGTGTTATGTATCTCAATATAAAGATAACCGAAACATCGTTTGACAGCAAGTCCTATGTCTCTAAGGCACTCGTGCTTTCCCATATATTCCTATCGATATTTAATGTTTGTTGGGTAGTGATATGTCTTAA
>JASFEP010000106.1:0-11746 GCA_050124775.1 Candidatus Aminicenantota bacterium | reverse complement strand
ACCCCACCATATTTGCAGGAACAAATGTTTTCTCTATACAATCCAAGATTTTCCCTGCCACATTGTCCTTTTCTTCATCGAACCCGACAATATATCCGGCATTTACGATCATCCCATGTCGATAGATCCTGTGAATGCTTTCAGGGATGGACCGACCGACATTCACCTTTTTTTGTGTGGCAAGTAATACCGCTTCATCCGGGGTCTCTATGCCGACGAAGCAGCTGCTGAAGCCAACTTCCTGCATCAGATTCAAGAGTTCTTCATCATCTGCAAGGTTGATCGATGCCTCGATACTGAACTCGTAAGGCCAATTGTGATTTTTTTGCCACTCCGCCATTTGCGTAAGCAAACGCTTTGCCGCTTTTTTATTGGACACAAAATTATCATCTACGATATCAATATGACCGCGATAACCGAGGTCATAGAGGCATTGAATTTCACGAATGATTTGTTCAGGCTTTTTAACTCGAGGGATCCTGCCAAATAACTCGATGATATCGCAAAATTCACAATTAAAAGGACATCCCCTGGAAAATTGGATGCCTACATGTAGATAGCGGTCAAACTTGATTAAATCGAATCTCGGCATAGGAGATAGAGAAATATCGGCTTTAGCGTCCCCCGGTGAATAGATGTGTTTGGCTTTTCCTTCGGAAAATTCTTTGAGGAATTGGGGCAAGGTGATCTCTGCTTCTCCCAAAACTAAGTGATCGGCTTTGTCATAAATATGCGGACTTGAAGTGGGATCAGGACCACCGACAACGTGTATTTTGTTATAGGCTTTGATTTCTTCAAGAAGTCTCACATGCTCAATCTGTTGCGAGATCATTCCCCCTGTGAATATGATGTCGGCCCATTTGATGTCGTCTTCCTTGAGTTCTTCCACATTACAGTCAATAAATTTTAGATCCCATGATTCAGGCAATAGGGCGGCAACTGTTGCCATTCCTAGAGGCGCAGCCGGATAGCTTGCGCCTAAGAGTTCGCAAGTTTTGCGGTAGTTCCAGAATGATTGAAAGATAAAACGCGGACATATGAGCAAACACTTCATGATTGGCCTAAATTTTAATAGTAAAACCAAATAGTCCGGTAATCGCGGATCTTTTCTCCCCGGGCAGCCAGCTCCTCTAGATAATCGTAGATGGGGACATCGATATAATTGTACGGAGGAATGGGACGTATGTTCTTTTCCCAGGGATGAAACTCATACACCCTCGACCCATCGGGAAGGACCATAACCATCCTGTGGTCTTGCCAGGCCCGGAGGTGATTCTTCCCCAATTTAGGGACATTGAAGACCGGCTCGTCCGTACGGTCAAGACCGGGAAGGAGACGTGCCTCCTCCTTCCGCTCCTGCAGGATCCGCGCGATCGGGACCATGTAGCGGCGGGTTTCCTCTTTGCCCTTCATATTAAAAGTATAATAGGGATCCACACCGATCATTCGCAGGTCTTTCCGGAGTTTGGCAGATTCGAATCGTCTGGAATTTTCGATCGTAAAGACCTCCTGATTGTAGATATTCATTCCCGTACGTTTGATCTTTTGCACGGCATCCTTCGCATCCGGAGTGATCTCGTAAGAATGTTCGAAATGAGTGACGATGGCCACTTCCCGCTTCGCTGGCACATGAAAACGCGATAATATTTTTACAAGGCTGTCTGTCCAACGCATCGGCAAAACTACGGGAGTTCTCGTACCGAATCGAATGCGGTAGATGTGATCGATCTCGGCCAGAGTGCCGAACAACCATTCGAGCTGTTCATCCTTCATGATGCCGGGGTCTCCACCGGTGATCAGGATGTCCCCAATGGAAGGGTGATCCTTGAGCCAATCGACGGCCTCTTGGATCATCTTTCGGCCGACGGTAGCTTTGGGGTCCAAAACTTCATCGATCTCCCAGTTTCGCTGGCAGTACACGCAGATCTGGGAACAGGTGTTAAAAGGTTTGAGGATGGCGATCCCCGGGTAGCGCCTTGTCACAGTTTCTACAGGTGACGTATCGTGCTCTCCCATAAAATCGAAGATCATTCCGCGGTCGCGACGATGTTCGGCCATGAGATCCACATATTCGGGAGGGGGAATCACCTGTGCCCGCACCGCGTGGTCATATCCGATGGATAACATCCGGTCCATCAAACTGAGATAATACGGAGTGATGCCGAAAGGGATCCGGTTTTTCGTAGCCTTGGTGATGGCGGCTTTCTGTTCGACCGTCAGCTCGATGAGGTCGAGCAGAGGAGCCGCACTCCGGATCACATGACGGATATGCCAGCGGTAGTCCTGCCAGTCACTTTTGTTCGCCTTAAAATAATTCAGGATGCGTTCTCGGTTCTCTCTTCTCCATTTGATGACATCGGACTCAAGTCCTGAGGGATACTTCTTGAAATACTTCTGTATGGTCGATCCAATGTCATCGAGAATCTCCATTCGGGCAGCCGCCGCTTCTTTTCCCTCGAGCTTCAGAAAATCGGGGATTCCCTTGCGTGCCTCCTCCGACTCAAAATAAATGTTGGACTTTCCGGCCACGCCCCTGAACAGGTTTATGAATTCCATCAGAAAACCCACAGAGACTTCTTGAGCGAGCTCATCCTGCTGTTTGCGTGCCAGCTTCCACAGGTTATCCAGTGCCGATGTTCCGGTTCTGTATTCGTTGACCGGACCGATAATGCTTTTAAAGACCCTGATGCACTCCCGGACAGTCGCCTTCTCCAGGATATGGAAGTCATTGTCTACATCAAAGACCTTACGCTCTGCTTTCTCCAGGTAAGTGTAAAGAGATTTACGCGCATCCTCCAGAGTCCTGGCACGTTTAAGACGCACACAAATATCTGGATTGGCCTCCCAGAGCCGCTGAAGATAGGCTTCGTAGTTGACCTCGAATCGAGGCTTGACCATCTCTACCGAATCTGTAAAAACATCGTCGATGATCTTTGTGCGGATCGGGCTTACTGGGTTTTTCTCGCTTTTATTCGTTTTTTTTGGCATTGTCCTTAGTATTAAAATATCAAATTTGTGTGCCCTAAATCAAAAAATTTTATTTATGTGTAAATATACCCAGAGCGTGAAAACATGAATTCACATCGTGTTGATAAGCGTCCTCATTGTGTGGTGGAGAAAACCGCGAGAAGGGAAAGGGCGTGGCACATAACCCGGATGGGAATGTGAGGGGAGCTCCCACGTCCGAACGAAGTTTCCTCTTTGGGGAAACTAAGCATGTTTTCGAAGCACCGATGAGGACACTCTGGCGACACTAATCATATGAACGAGTACAGAGTTTTGACACATGTTTTCGCCTCTGATATAATCCCGTCGACAAGGGCGGCGGATGAGGGGAGATTCACATGCTTAGGCTAAAAAAGCCGGAAGCAGCACACCATCGCTACATCTTTGTCGACAAATTCGAAAAAGATCGGGGATTCCGTGATTATCTCGCCCGCTTGTGCCGCATTGGTTTGCGGAATGTCGGCATCATCGGAATTGCCACTCCGGCCATTCATTTCATCATCTTTGTTCTGCTGACTGAAAAAGAAATCGCACTGTTCCACAAAGGAGGAGCAGAATATTCCATCTCCGATAAATTGGTGATATTCCTCCTGGGCTTGGCGCTTTTGGCTTTGTCGAGAATAACCATAAAACCTCAATATTCCCGGGCAATCATATCTCTTATTCTTCTGGTTGTCTGTCTGGGGATCATCTCCGATGATGTTTTAAAAAGAGATGTATCTCTAACCCCGGGATATTTGATCCTTGTGATGCTCGTGGGAGTGGGCGTTGTCCCCTACCGCCCATGGCAGGTTTTTCTCCTGGGATTAGGGACTATGCTTCTTTTTTATTTATCCATCCGATTCATTCCCCCTATGTTCGATGACGAATCCCTCGGTCCGGTCATCGCTCATTTTGTGTTGTTGACCTTGGCGACACTCGTCTGCACGGCGGTCACGATCATCATATACCTCAGCCGATACCTGATGTATCGATCCCGTCAAAAACAGACAGCACTCAAACAAGCCATCGCGCAAAAGGCGGACGAACTGGAAGAACTGAACCGCAACTTGAGGAGGACACAGGCACAGCTCGTCCAATCCGAAAAGATGGCCGCTTTGGGTCACTTGATAGCCGGTGTTGCCCACGAGATCAACACTCCTATGGGCGCAGTGAACAGTATGAGCCAAACACTCTTTAGAGCCGCAGAGAAACTCAAAGTACTCGTAGAATCGGCTTCTCCCGGAGATCAAACAAGACAGGACGATATCGATCGTATATTCAGAGCCATCGATGAATCCGAAAAGGTCATTCAATCCGGGATGGATCGCGTCATAAATATCGTCAAGCGATTACGGAGCTTTGTGCATCTGGATGAGGCCGAACTCAAAAAAGCGGATATTCACGAAGGGATCGAAGACACGTTGGTTCTTGTCCAGCATCAACTGAAAGATAAAACAAAAGTGGAAAAAAATTACGGCAAGATCCCACCTATCACCTGCTATCCTCGCCAGTTGAATCAAGTATTCTTGAACCTGCTCATCAACAGCATACAAGCCATTGAGAGCGAAGGAAGGATCACCATCACGACTTATCAAAAAGACAATTCCGTGTATATATCCATTGCGGACGACGGTATGGGTATTCCGAAGGAAGATATCAACAGAGTCTTCGATCCAGGATTCACGACAAAGGGGGTCGGCGTGGGGACCGGACTGGGCTTGTCGATCAGCTACAAGATCATAAAAAATCATGACGGCGAGATAAAGGCAGAGAGCGAGGTGGGAAAAGGATCGAAATTCACGATTATTCTGCCATTGGATTTCACAAACCCCATCGATACATAGAACTACGAAAATCAACAGATTTATGCTAAGTTCTTTTTAAGGCCCAAGCTTGATCAGATTAGACAGAAATTCGAATGGCTTATTGGATTCCATAAGAGGAGATAAGTCTTATGAAAAAAGTATGTTCCGGAAAAATATTACTTTTTATTGCCTTTTCTTCATCCCTATTCCTCTCAGCTTTTCTTAATAATTGTAAGCAGAATCCCAATTCTTCCAACCACCCGGAAAAAATTACCATAATGCAATCTTCCGTATCATTGGGAGATCCTCATATTTGCAGTGATTCGTCAAACAGACAAAGTATTATATTTACCGTTTATGAGGCCCTCATTAAGCTGGACAACGAAGGGAACTACCAACCATCCTTGGCAGAGTCGTGGAAAGTCGAGGAAGATGCCCGCACTTGGACATTCAACCTCAGAAGCGGTGTAAAATTCCATAATGGCGACATTCTTTGCGCAGACGATGTGGTTGCTACTCTGAGACGGGTGTTGGATCCGGCTATAGGAGGAGCTTTTGGAACCCAGGGTGTTTACATCAGTTATCTTGGAACCGCCAAGATCTTGGCAATTGATGATTTAAAGGTACAGATAGCGACCGAAAGACCTATGGCTGATCTCTTAGATCTTTTGAACGCCATGCCCATTAGCCCAAGACGTGAGTTACACAAATTGCCACATGAGTATGTGGGGAGTGGGCCATATAAAATTATGACACAAACTGAAAATAGCACTATCCTCAAAGCACACGATGAATACTGGTGGAAGCCTCCGGAATACAGAGAGATACACTGGATAGCTGAGAGAAATCCGGAGAAGCGCACCAAAGCCCTTCTCGGTGGCCGGGCAGATATCGTTTCCGGATTAAGCCTTCAAGACACAGAGCAAATTAAGAAGAGTGAGGAAGCCGAGATCCGCGAACTTGAGAGCGGTTTATGCATTATCTTCATGTGTAATGCTCAGAAGGGGCCATGTAGGGATCGACGCGTCCGTCAAGCGCTGAACTATGCCTTGGATATGGACACGATAATAAAAAAAATAAAACAGGGAGCGGCAACACGACTGAACGGCTACTTGACGCCACATCACTTTGGCTACGATCCTGAGACGCCGGTCTATCCTTATGACCCAGAGAAAGCCCGCAGCCTTCTGGCTGCGGCAGGATACAGTGATGGGCTGGAACTGGTTTTGGACATCCCTTCGGTGATGCCCGATGAAGCGCCACAGCTTGCACAGATCATGGCGGAACAGTACAGACAGATTGGAATATCCGTCAAGGTGATCGAGCATAAAGACCGAGCAGCATACTCCGAAATGGTGCGAGATAAAAAAATTAACGATGCATGCTGTTTTGACTCGAGCCCGCGAAGCACTTATCGTGTACTGCGGGAGAAAATCCAGTCGACACTCCGAGGACCCTGGTGGCAAGGGTATGAAAACAAAGAGGTGAATTTGCTGATCGAAAAAACTGAGGTCACATTCGATGACAGTGAAAGACAGAAGATTTATCGGCAAATATACACCAAAATTCGGGATGATGCCCCTTGGATATTTCTTTACAGGCCAACACGTTACTGGGGCGTCAGATCGACCATGAAAGACTGGAAACTCAGAATGGACGGCTTGCTTCTATTTAACTGACCTGGATCATTCATGAATCGAGACCAATCCCCTTTATCCTAATTTCAAGGTGGAGTAGGAGACGCATACAATAGGGAAAGGAGTCCCCAATGAATTCACCGGACTTTGACCGCGATCGACGGACTTTTATCGGCCGTTCAATGGCAGCTATCGTTGGAACAATGGCTGCATGTTTGCCGGCCCACACTCAACCCAAAGATTCAAAAGTCTCTCTTGGGAATTTGGATAGCGTTTCAGAATCGCCAATTCGACCCAACACAATCCTCATTGAAAACGGTTTTATTATCACCATGGATGAAAAGAGATCAATCTATCCCAAGGGAAAGGTGTTAATAAAAGAGGGCAAGATAGCCGAGGTCGGTGAACGACTGAAGTCGCGAACGAAGCCCGATCTCATCCTAGACGGCTCCCAAAAACTTGTTCTGCCGGGATTTGTCAATGCCCATGCCCATCTTCAGCAATATTTTCGTGGCGTGTATGAACTCATCGGCGATTTTTACAAAGTGAATCTTCCCCTTGAAGGGTATCGAACACCCGAGGATATGGATACACTGGGTGCTTCCTCCTGCGCCGAACTCATCTATGGAGGATGCACGACTTCATTGGTCATCTATACCTATCCTCACGGATTCGCCAAAGCCGTAGAAAAAGCTGGAAATCGATGTGTTCTTGCCGCCGACATAGAGCAGGTCGATTTGAATGCCCTCAAAGATGGCATTTATAAATATCTTCCGGAAAAAGGTGAAGCTGCCTTCCAACGAGCTGTGGACCTTTATCAAAATTGGCAGGACAAGGCAGAGGGGCGCATCACGACATGTATGTGTCCTAAGGCAGCTGATCTGGTGCTGCCGGAAATCTACGAAAAAGTCCGTGATTTTGCTGAGACATATAATCTCCGCATAACCACACATCTCTCTCAGACAAAAAGGGAAGTCAAGCAAGTCCAGAAGCTTTATGGCAAAACATCCACTCGACTTCTCTCAGAAATGGGGATCCTCAACGAAAAACTCACTGGAGTTCATTGCGACCACATCACCGAAGCTGACCTTCAGCTTATTCATAAATCAGGAATGAACATCCTGCATTGTCATTCTGTCGAAAATCCTTTACTGCGATGGCTAGATATGGGAATACAGGTCGGATTGGGCACCGATGATTACCATCACGACATGATTCCTTTATTGAGAAAAAATCTGCGGGGACAGTCCATTCGAGCCCGATTCATAGAGAATGACAAGACAGATTCAACCATCAGGCGCACCAGACGATTGACTTTTTACGATTTATTAGAACTCGCTACCATAGGTGGAGCAAAAGCCATCGGCATGGACAAGGAGATCGGCTCATTGGAAGTTGGGAAAAAAGCGGATATCATCACGGCGGATTTAAACAATCCTTATCTGACACCAACCCGCGATCCGATAACGAGCTTTGTGCTTTACGGCTCAAGCCATGACATAGACAATGTTTTGGTGGATGGTCGTTTTCTGAAACGAAACAGCCAATTGACGACCATCGATATGGTTGAGACATTGGATGCGGCCCAAGACCGGGTCGAATACATCATCGATAAATTTTTCAAGGAACATCCCGAACAGAAGCACGCCTGGGAAAGTAAAGTCCCCTATCGCATATAAGAGATCACCATCGATGATTATAAATTCGTCCGAAGATTTCGCTGCGAGATTCAAAACTATTAGCGGTTTTCGCTCAATCTTTCTATGGCGCTCAAAACAACGTGGGTGGTTATGTCACCCGCTACTCTAAGACTTTTCTTGTTGATCTTTTCCGGAGTGTCTTGTGGCGTGTGCGAAAACCCGCTGATGATCCCGATACCAGAGGTGACGATGCCGGCCTGGGCAAAGGCCAGCTGATCGGAGCCCTGGGTTCCTGTGGGCTGGATATCATAACCAAGCTCTTCAACGGACTTAGTTATAACATCCACTAGCCAATCGGGATGATTGGACGCAGCGAATATCCTCATCAGATTGTCGTCCGCCAACATCCGCCAGTGGCTTTCCACTCCCTCCCAGGAATGTGTTTTAACCGCTTCGGGTATTTGGGTTAGACATTTTGTTACGGGAATCCCTCTGACACCACCCGTCATCTCGACAAGAACATTTCCATTGCCACCGACATCATCGATATTGAACAGGAGTTCACACTGTCGGAGTGATTCTGTGTTCGTATCGAGATAATTCCGCGAGCCGAAAATTCCGATCTCCTCAGCACCAAAAGCAATAAACTTCACGATACAATCGAGCTCGTCCTCGATCTTTTTGAAGTGGCGGGCCACTTCCAACAATATACCGATGCCTGAGGCATTATCGCTAGCTCCGGGATTGTTCTGTCTATAGGTGTCGAGATGTGCTGTTATTAAGAACTCTTTTGAAGAAGATTTCTCATCTGATGAGAAACCTCCATTTCCGACAATGCCGATAATATTGGCCGAACGATACTTTTTATATCGTCCTTCGATACTCAACCGGAATGTGGATTCACCTTGAGACTTCATTTGATCAAAATCCTTTGGATCGAGATAGACTATGAGTTCGGGCTTGAACCTTAACAACTGAAAGTGGCCCTTCCAGTTATTGGTGATCACAGTCTTCCCTTCTATTTCGTCTTGGGTGAAAGGTATCTGTGAGTTGTTAAGATCGATGGGTAGAGCTTTCCCTTCATAAGACCTTTTGTTTTTATAGGGATCGAATCCGAGCCCCACAACATCGAACCGTTTTTCGTCTATCTCAAGAGTTACGTCTGTGTATTCAAAGGATTCGAACTCAAAGGGTTGGATCTCCACATCGAGGCCCATATCTTCGAACCTGTCGCCGATGTACTGTATGGCACACCTGTCGTTCTCCGTGCCCACCTGCCTGTGGCCCAATTCAGCTAAATGAACGACGTGCTCGAACACTCGAGTGTCAAAATCGTCGGGAAGGAGCTTATTTCCAGGTCGGTTTTCTGGAAAGGCCAGGACAAAGAACATAAGCAAAATGATGATCAGATAAAAAATGACGAAACGTTTCATCTCGGTTCTCCTTTTCTTCTCTGTTTTTTCAATGGTTTCACCTGAGTGAGGTCATTGGATTTCGCGTTCAAAATAACCCATTGTCTATGAAATTGCATCAGACAAAAGTGGGGTATTCAAACAATCATACTTTAGTGGGGTGGGTCGAATATCGATTGAGCACACAATGATCACAACAGGGAAACAACTCCAAATCCGTGGATGATACTCAAGTGTCCTCATTGTGTGGTGGAGAACACCGTGAGAAGGGCTGAGCGGGCACGGTATCTTTCCCTTTAGGGTCAGATCCCCGAGCTGACCGATAGGTTTTCCATCCTCGAATGGATCGATTCGATTCAAATCCCATACCCCGTGCATATGGCTGGGAAACATTCCCTACATAGCATGTTTTCGAACAACCAATGAGGACACTCTTATCGCGACATGAATTCATGTCATCACAGTCCTGGGGCTGCTTACTCACAGTTGCTTCAGATCGTTGAAAATGATAATTTTGTCTCATGAATCGAGAATACACCTTAGGTGTGTTGCTGACGCTTTTATCCAGTGTGATCGGCATCGTTGGATTGGGGATTGTGTCCCGGATCCATAAGAATAAACGTTTGAATTATCTGTTCGCCAGCGTGCTGTTTTTAAACATCATCTGGTTTTCTTCTTTGATCTTCAATTATTTCAAACCTTTTTTCCCTGCCCCCGCCGATCCGAACGAATTATATTGGTTTGAATTCGTGGTTCTTTCGCTCATATTCATCATCAGGTTCGGACTGCTTTTCGCTCTGCTTTCCCTTATCCGACACATCCTGGGACGAACCGTTGCCAAAAGGGTCATTGTGATCGCACGCAAGACCATAATAGCTCTATCGGTGTTATGGTTTCTGGGCTGGGTCGAGATTCCTCTTCTCGGCAGACGGAATATTATCGATCAATTGATGGTCTATACGGATCTGTTGATCTTCCTTGCAGTCATAGCGGCTGCGGTCTATTTGCGCTACCGCGCTTCCTTACTTCCCGATAACAAATACACAAAGGCTATGACCATCCTGAGTGCGATCATCATTTTTCCGATGGCCGTGGGAACTATTAAATTGGTCATCGGATCGAGCTTAGGAAACGTCAATTTTATCCTTGAGCGGTCGATGATCTATTTGACTTTGATTTCCTTTAACTTATTGGCAGCATGGTGGGGATATAAATACGCGCCCAAACTTTCTAAATTCGAGGCGCCCGATTCGAGCGCGAAAAGCCTCAAATCCGATGACCTCAAAAACAAATACAATATCACGAAGCGTGAAATGGAAGTGATAGATCTGATCTGTTTGGGGAAGACGAACAGGGAGATCGCCGACGAGCTTTATATCTCGGTCGATACGGTCAAAGACCACAATTACAAGATCTTCCAGAAAACGGGTGTGAAGAACCGCACTCAATTAGTGAAGTTAATCAATGATCTTCAACTGTCTTAAAAGCGCGATCGAAGTCTTATTATTGCGTGGAATGAGATCGAATTCACTTATTTATGGGCTTTTCAGGTCGGCTGCGGGTGTTCCAGGGGCTATTGAAATCAACCGAACACCCAGCCAGATGAGCAAAATGGGGGCTATGATCACACCTCCAACACCCACAGACACATCTATGAGGAGGGGCACATGAAAAAGCGAACCCAAAAATGTCAGCTCATAAAGGAGAGCTCCCACGAGTCCGAGGATCGCCATTCCAGCAGGGATCAGGTTAACTTTATACAGGAACAGAATCACTGTTCCTAACCAAAGGCCAAGAAAACAGGATCCGAACAATCCTTCCGGATCGAGATGTGGCAGGCCGATTGAAAGGATCGTTTCTTGAGCGGATGTGTCAAGAGTCTGGAATTGGTTGGCCATCCGAAGGGCATAATTCTTCATTAAAATAAAATTGAGTGCCGTAACAGCGCAACCGATAATCGCCAAGGCTTCAGTGAATCGAAGCCACAGGCTTTTTTCGGTACGGAGGATATTCTTCAATCCGAGGATCACAGCCAATAAGAGGATCGATAAGATGGCAAAACTCCAGTAATGGATCTGAAAAGCTTCTGATGTATTTGCGAGCGATGTGAAGAACTCAGCCGAGATCCCTGAAGCAAAATGGAGCTGAGCCTTCGGCATAAGGAAATGCGTAGCACCTATCGCCCAATATGAGAGAGCGGTCAGGAAGGCAAATACGCCAGTTGAGCGATGGTAAAATACAGATGTTCCCATTTGAATAGAAAA
>JASFEP010000105.1:0-11819 GCA_050124775.1 Candidatus Aminicenantota bacterium | reverse complement strand
TACTATGGATTGGAATACATACAGCTTTACAATGCATGCTATCCCCCATATGCCCTCACGCCGGGAGGCCAATTCAACCTGATCACTCGACGGGAGAGGTCCTCCTTCCATGGTGGAATTGCGGCCTTTTATATCCAGCGCTCCTTGCAAGCGTTGAACATCACACCGAAACTTGAAGAGGAGAACCTAATCGAGGCTCACACCTTCGATTATTTTCTCGATGGAAATGTTCACATATCCGGGCCGTTGATCAAGGAAAAGCTGTCCTTTTTCGCTTCGGTGACAGCAAACGACCTCTCCCGTGACATGGCCGAGTTTGAAGAGATGGACAAATCATCGCTCTTTTCGGGATTGATCAGCTTACGATACGACTTTTCGAACAGTTATCTTCGAGTGCTCTGGACAGGTCAGAAAATTGACTACGCTTCTTACGGTGCGAACAGAAAAATTCCCTTTTCATCCACGTCTGCCCGCAAGCAGACATTCGACGTTTTTCAGGCGATGTGGGCCTCACAGATCCAAAACAGACACTGTTTCGAACTCGGACTCAACTACGCCCGCGGTCACATCCAGTCCGACTTTCAGAATGAGGCTGTCGGTCCCCATGGCATCGAAATTTTTCAGAGAATACCGAGCGGGCCCGCACCCCTCGCATACAACGACACACGAAAAACGCTCGCTTTTCTCCTCCGGGGAGAGTCGCTCTTCGACAACCTGTTCTTTGGTACTCACAGGCTTCAGTACGGCCTTCAGATACAAAAATCCCAATCCGGATCGAACAAAGAAATCCAAGACAATCTGCACCTTCATTTTTACGATGGAAATCCCCTTGAAGTGGTTCGATTCAACACGCCCGTCTTACACGATGAAGCCTCCCTACAATTCAATTTTTATCTGCAGGATACTCTGACTTTTGCCAGCCTTCTCTCCCTCTACATCGGATTGAATTTCGACTTCAGTAAAGGATGGATTCCTGAAATGGGTTCTGAACCTTCAACCCAGGAGATTTCGATGGAAGAGAGCAGGGTCCAATGGTTTTCTGTATCTCCGCGCATCGGGATCATCATCCCTCTGTCACCTTCGAAGCAGTCGGCCCTGAAACTGTCTTTCTCCCGCTATTTTTTCAGACTTCCCCTCAACTATCTCACCTACGGTAACCCCGGGGCGCTTGGAGGACTGGTTTACGAGTGGATAGACAGGAACAATGACAGTGTGTATCAAGACAACGAAACAGGAAAACTCCTCAGGCGCGTGGGCCCACTCTATTCGGGCATAGATCCTGACCTCCAAAGGCCTTATACCGATGAATATGCAATCATTTTCAGTTCGGCATTCGGTACCGATTGGTATTTATCACTCGGCGGATTTTATCGGGGCACGAGAAACTTGATAAAAACCTTGAATATAGGAGTGCCATTCTCAGCATACGACTCGCGCTATATTTTGGATATCGGAGATGATTATATCCCCAAAACTGAGGACGATCAGATCTTTACGGTTTATGAGCAATGGATCGATACCCTGGGACAAGACTTTTATCTCCTCACAAACCATGCCGATGACCCGCGTGTCTCGCATTACTTCGGGGTAGATCTAAACCTGATCAAGAGGCTCGGCCCAACATTCACATATTTCCTCTCTATGACCGCGACTCAAGCCGAGGGCTCTACGAATCCGGGAAACACAGAACGAGAAAACGACGACGGCGTGATCGGGGCTCTCTTCGATGATCCTAACACGTTGATCAACGCAAAGGGAAGGTTGCGGTTCGACAGGGCCTACACAGTGCGGATGGGACTCAATTACCGGGCTCCTTTTGATATCGATCTGGGTTGTATCATCAAGTATTATGACGGACAGCCGTTCTCACGAAAGATCATCGTCGAAGACATGAACCAGGGCCCTTTTTATATACAAGCACACTCACGCGGCGCTGTTCGCTACGAATACAACCTCACCCTCGACCTCCGCATCGCCAAAGCCTTTCTGATCGGAGCATCTAGACTGCGGCTTATCTTGGACGGATTCAACATCCTAAACAGCGGGCTCGCCACAGAAGAAAATCAGTGGACAGGGCCCGAGTTCAAACTCCGTTATGCCACAGAAATTCAGTCCCCGCGGGTCTTCCGTATAGGACTGACCTACGAATTCTAAAGACGTCTCGATATTTATGATGACCTGAGCTCCCTAGAGCAATTTCTGTTATCCGATTGTCTGATGGAAGAAACCGCGATGTTGCCTTGACATCAAACACACATTATGATACCAAATCTTCGACTGCACATGATGGTTAAACAGAGGACGCCTCACCTGTTCATCCTTTGTGTGCTTGTTTTGGCCCTAAGTCTTCGATCTTCTCCAACTTATCCAAAATTCACAGACCAAGAATGTTTGGTGTGTCACGGGGAACTCAACCGCGCACAGGTCTTAGAGGATGGTGTTATCCGCTCTCTTTATGTGGATCCCGAGGATTGGGCTAAGGATGTCCACAAAATGGGAGGGCTCACATGTGTAGACTGTCATATTCATGCCAACCCCTATGTCCACTTTCGAGAAGGTTTTATGGATGTGGACTGTGCCAAATGTCATCCCGAACAGTCGGAAGAGTATCTCAAGAATGTGCACTTTGCGTCCGTCCCACTTTCGCCCGATAGAGAACTGCCGCTTTGTTATCACTGCCACACTAAACATCACATTCTCCGACATGATGACCCCTCCGCTTCCATACATGCAGATAATATTGATGTGACCTGCGGAGAGTGTCACCCGGAAGTCATGGTAAAAGGAATGCTCAAAGGCTCGTCGATCGGCAAAATATCCGGGCATCGGAAGGGAGATATTTCCGAAAAGTTCGACATGGACATCTGCATCCAATGTCATAACCCCGCCCATGGATCCAACACAGTATACAGGGAGTTTTGTACTCGATGCCATGATCCGGACCAGAGCACAAATGTCGCTATAGGCCCCACTCACCTCGATTCGACAAAATGGATGACCTTCAACACGGTGGGCGGCGGTTTGGTCCTTTTCCTGATTCTCGGGACATCCGTTTATTTGGGATTCAAGTCTCGGGGAGAATTGGGTCAAAGATTAAAAAACTGGCACGATTCCATGAAATTGCTCGAGGAGCTGGAGGAAACGCGCGATGAAGATCCTTCCGAGGGAGAGGATAAAAAACAAGAGAGCATAGTGAATGAGGAAGAGACCGAAAAAACGAAGGAGGAAGGAGAAGGCGAAGGAGATGGAATATCCGAGGACGTCGACCCGGGGGGATCTGAACCAGAGACCGATGACAAGTAGACCAAAAAAATACGGCATGCTCTTTGACTTGAGAAAGTGTATCGGCTGCAACACCTGCTCCATAGTCTGCAAAAGTGAAAACGATGTTCCGCTCAGTGTGTGGCGCGCATGGGTCAAAAAAGTCGAGAAGGGGCACTATCCTAACGCCAGAGAATTTCCACTCCCCATCGTGTGCAACAATTGCGAAGATCCAATCTGCGTGACTGTATGCCCGGTCAATGCCGGTATCAAACGCCCAGATGGGATCGTTTATATCGACCCGCACAGGTGTATCGGATGCCGTTACTGCATGGCCTCCTGCCCCTACGGAGTCAGATACATCAATCCGAATCGAAATATCGCAGAAAAGTGCTACTGGTGCCATCATAGAGTGGATGCAGGCCTTCTACCGGCGTGTGTAGTCGCCTGCCCCACTGGGGCCATTCTTTTCGGCGACTTGAACGACCCGGAAAGTGAAATCTCCCAGGTCATCGCCAAAAATGCCGTTCACGTCATCAAACCCGAAATGGGCACAGGCCCACAGACCTATTACATCGGCTTGGATATCGAGGCCGTGGAGGCCTCAGAAAAAGAGGAGTGATGGAAACACAAATCCTTTACAACATCAACCACCAGGAAGCCTTCGGTCTGTTCATAGCAATTTATTTCTACCTGACAGGCTTGAGCGCCGGCTCCTTCATCCTCTCAACCTTATCATATGGCTTCGGAATGGAGCAGTATAAACCTCTGGGTAAAGTGGGGGTTGTATTGGCTACGATCCTCTTGATCATCGCACCGCTCTTTTTGCTACTTCACATTGGGGCACCTTACAGGGCTTGGCACCTTTTTGTTTATCTCAACTGGTCTTCCCCAATCACATGGGGATCTTTTTTGCTCGTCCTCTACCCCATCAACTGCATAATCTACGGTTATTTCATGTTCAAGGGCAATCTCAAGCTCACACGCCTGTTCGGATTCATCGGTATTCCGTTGGCAATTTCCGTCCACGGGTATACCGGTTTTATTTTAGCTTTCGGCAAGGCAAGGGCCCTCTGGAACACAGCCCTCATGCCGATCCTCTTCCTTGCCTCGGCCATTGTGTCGGGAATCGCCCTTATGATCTTAGTTAGCATCATCGCCGGGCGATTTTTTTCCAAAGAAAAGAAAATAAACAAGGATTTGATCTTCAGCTTGAGCAAACTGCTCGCATGGATGATCATTTTTGACCTCTTTCTGGTTGGATGCGATTTGCTTGTGCTCTCTATCTCACACTCGGACGCACAAGCTGCGTTACAACTTCTTCTGGGCGGCAATTTTGCTTTTGTGTTTTTGGTTATCGAAAACTTACTGGGAAAGGTGATTCCCTTTATTCTGCTCGTTGTTCCGAGATTCAGGAATTTGGTCACAGTGACGATCGCATCCATCCTGGTGGTCGTTGGCATATTTTTCATGCGATATGTTGTCGTTCTAGCCGGGGAATTTACTCCCCTATTGTAAATATAATGATGGTGATAAAGAACGCGTGTTATTTGAATGGGATGATTCGATGCTGAAAAAAAGATACTCCCGGCGGAGATTTATGAAGACCGGCATGAGCTGGACCGTAGGTGTGGCGACAGGCCGCCATGTCCTGTCAAAACCTCTCGCAAAGACGCAGAGGTCCGTATCCCGCACATCGCTAAAACCTCTGATTTCGATACCCACGACATGCAAACAATGCCCCGCGGGGTGCGGCGTTATCGCTTACCTCAACGGCAACAGGCTTGTGCAGATCCTCGGAAATCCGGCACATCCTCACAACCGGGGAGGAATATGTGCCAAGGGAGTGGCAGGGATTAATCTTGTGAATGATCCGGAAAGGCTGCTTTATCCGATGAAAAGAACGGGGGCCCGGGGTGAGGGGATGTGGACACGTATCACCTGGGATGAAGTGTATGTCCTTCTCAGCCAACGCATCAAAGTCCTGATCCGAGACGGACGGGCCGATGAATTCCTCACAGATATTGGCGAAGCGGATCCCCTTCTCGAGCGGCTTCTCGCTTCTTTGGGTTCGAACATAGTAAACCGCTACGACCTCGAAAATATAAACCGCACCGTTGCCTATTCTTCCATGGTCCAAAGTTCTCAAGTCCTCGAGGATGTCGGCCGCAGTCGCCTGATACTGAACTTCGGAGCCAATCCATTCGCCAGCCATGACCGCTTCTTGCCCATGGCCCGTCAGATCATCGATGCCCGGGCCGAAAAAGGAGCCAGGGTGGTCACTTTCGATGTGAGGATGTCGGAGACTGCAGCGCAAAGCGACCACTGGTATCCCATCCAGCCGAACACTGACGCCATCGTGGCCCTAGCCATGGCTCGAGTCATTCTCGAGAAAAACCTTGCAGACGGCGAATTTATCCGGACAAAAACAAATACCTCTCTGGCCCAACTGACGCGTCATCTCAAACCGTACACTCTAGACGCCGCCGAGCGTGAAAGTGGCGTGAAAGCGGACGTCATCGAAAAAATCGCTCTGGAGTTCGCTTCGAAGAAGCCTTCCTTAGCCATTTCTGGAGGCGGGATCAGTGATCACATAAACGGAGTGCAAAACGTCCGTTGCATTTCACTCCTGAATTGGATCACAGGAAATTTGGAGAAAGATGGGGGGATTTTCATTCCATCCATGACAGATATTTTTGCTTCCGATGAGCGGACCTCCCCGCGAATCTTAGCGCAGGATAGAAAGAGGACCCAGAGTTTATCTCAACTGTTGGATGAAAACCGCAAGATCGACACTTATTTTGCCGTTATGGCGAATCCTGCCTATTCAGAGCCCCATTGTGCCGCCGTAAAAAGCCATTTACAGGATGAAAATAGAGTGCCCTATCTCATTGTGATGGACACACACCTTACAGAAACTGCCCGAATCGCCGATCTTATCCTCCCTGCTGCCACCTATCTAGAAGGATGGGGGTTGGAGATCTACCCCAATATAGAGGGGGATTTTATCCTCAATCTCAGACAACCGGCAGTCTCACTCCTGAGCACTGCACAGGCACTCCGCATGCCGGATTTCGAGGAAGCGAAACTGCTCGAAAACACATTCCGCCCTCGAGGCGAAGCAAAGGAGATCGGGAACCTCAGCATCGAACTCGCGCGAAGACTTGGAAGGGACATACATAAGCGACTCCCCTTTAAGAACACAAAGGAGTTCGTTATGAGGAGTATACAGACTATCGGCGGGAGTGATATCGAATATCTGAAACAAAATGGTTTCTGGCGAGGAGAGCTTTCCATGACACTCAATCAGAGAACTTCTGGAAAAGACCCGTTGCAAGGTCCTGGAGAGAGAGTGTCTATCTTTTTGAGTGAAGAGGAGGGTCAGCTCTTTCCCCCGATGCCCGCCTATGAGCCTGTGCACACTCCCAGTGATCTCGATGAAAATGAGTTTATCCTCACGACCTACAAATCGAACTTATGGGCACAGGGCACAGCCAACAGCAAGTGGGCGCGGGAAATTTTTCATGAAAACCGCCTGTGGATCAACAGAAAAGCTGCTTTGAGACTGAACATCACGAATGGTGAGTCGGTAAGGGTCACCTCTGACGTGGGCACTCTCGACGTTCGTGTTCTCACGACAAGCCGCGTCCATCCGCGGTCCGTTGCTCTTGCCCAAGGATTGGGGCACGATGCTGTCGGGAATGTAGCAAAGGGCCGGAAATTCAAAAGCTCCGATCTGGATACTTCTCTGATCTGGTGGACACAAGACGGAAATGGCGTGAATCCGCATAAGATCATCGAGCGATTGAGAGATCCGTTCGGAGGAGGATATGCCTTAAAGGATACGGTCGTCCGTATAGAAAAAATATGAAGGTTCTATTAAACATAAATAATAAGAGGAGTATGAAGATGTTGAGGAGATTCATACCCATAATCCTTCCGATCATCGGTCTATGTTCGATGCCCCTAACCTCCCTGTCCGCAGAAATGCATGCGAAGGGACACATCCTGAGACTGACTCATTCCGGAAATAATGTGGCCCGATATCCTTGCTTGAGCCGTGATGGAAAAAAAATGCTCTACACTCTTGAGAGCAAGGAGAGTGAAGGAAACGCAAAGGCCATAAGGATCATGGACATCGAAAACTGCACAGAGACCGAACTGTTTCGGGATGGGACCCAGCGGGCCCCGGGCCCTTATGGAGATAGTTACTTGATTGTGGGTTCCAAACCGCCGGTTCTGAGCGGAAACGGAAAAGTCGCTGCATTTACTCTAAGCATCGAAGCCCCGCACCACCTTCAGGACCATTTTTTAGCCGTCGTGTCCACAGATGGATCGCAATTTTGGAAAACATCTTTCCCGATCCAAAATCTGAAGGGAGTAGATCTGAAATCCCATGAGTTCAAAAGTGGAAATTGGGAACGAGTGGCCAACTTCGCTCTGAGTGCCGATGGGAACAGGATCTTATGCCTTGTTAAAGGTCATTTGGGGCCGCGGAGATTTGGAAGCGCCAGCGGAATCATCTGCCTGGATGTGGCCTCTGAAAAACAGATTTCCCTTCTTGCCCCTGAATTTACGGACAACGGATGGGCGTGGACATCATTCCCCCGCCGACCATCGACGGGAGGTGGATGGGCCTTTTGTATGAGTGAAGACGGAAAGACGATCGTTTTCGGTGCTCAAACTTCAGACGACCTCAACGATTATGACCTTTATTTGGCTGAGTGGATGGGCCGTGAAATGGAACGCCTTACCGATTTCCACGACCGGCGGTTCAGCTTAGCCGACATCTCCCAAAACGGCCAGACGATTCTCTTCTTTTACAACGGCCGTAAAAAACAGGGCATCGGGACGTACAGGATCGGCCGGGACGGCAGCGACTTGACGTTTCTCGAATCGCGCTCAGCTCCGAGGATCGATTTTTTCGGCCTGTCGCGAGATGGACGTTTTGTTCTCTTTAAACATATCTACCAAGGACAAAGAATGGATCTCCGAACAGGTGAAGAGATCGTGGCCTTTTCGGACGAGACAGAGGGTTATGTACAGGGAATCACACCCATGGATTTCCCTCACTTTCCATCCTTTTGGAAGCCCCAGATCGTGAGTGCATCTGGGGATAGGGTTCTGCTCGTCGGACCTCCTATCGGAAAAGATTCGCCAGAGATTTACCTCTTGACATTGGATAGGGAATGAAATGCCTTTACCGAGATACAAAAAACAGTTCTGGATAGTGATATCGCTCGCAATATTTGTGGTTCTTCTCGCCGGTGGAGGATTGAGTCTCTACCTCGTTAGGTACTCAGCTACAAACGACCGGGTATGCCTGCAGTGCCATCCTGAGCTCATCGATCTCTGGAAAGGATCCAATAGCCATCCTTGGGAATCGACTTCATGCCACGAATGTCACTCTCCGGCTCGAAAAGTTTGGCCGACCGATTGGGCGATCGGTCAGCATGTCCGGGATCAGATCGCCCCGCCAGAATATTTGGCTGACGATCTTCTGACATCGCAGCGGTGTCTGGACTGTCACCCAGAGGTCCTTGATCTGGGTTATAGGATCAAAAAGAGTGTCATCAAATACACCCACCGCTTCCATAGAGATGAAGGATTAGAGTGTGTGGATTGCCATCGGACAGCCGGACACGAATACATGGAAGCGAGCGCTAACCGTCCCGGCATCGAGGAGTGCCGGGAGTGTCATTTAAAGGAATTCACAGGTCCCCCAAAATCTCAGAAATGCTTCAGCTGTCACGACGTGATACTGACTCCTGGTAGAACTTTACAATGATCAAAACGATTGATATTTTCTTTATTATCTGCGTTCTTCTCATTTTTTTCTGGGGAATAAACAGGCGTTTTCGGATGTGGCGCAGGGGCGTTGATGACAACCGCTCCGACAGGATGGGATACCGCTTAAAAACTTTATTCATTGAGGGAATCGCTCATCGTTCCCTTTTGCGCGATCTCTATCCGGGAACGCTCCATATCTTCCTGTTCCTGGGTTTTCTGATCCCGCTCCTCGTGATCTTTTTCGTCCAATTTATGTTCACCCTCCCCCCTCTTCTTTCAAACTGGTTCTCTTTATTTTTGGATATCGTTGGTTTCGCTGCTTTGATAGCGATACTGTTGGTTCTTTACCGCCGTTATGTGACACGACCCTCTCGATTGTCCAATACACCTGAGGATGTCTTGATCCTCCTCCTGCTCCTTGGCATTGTATTGACCGGATTTCTCTTCGAAGGCTTGCGTCTATCCATCATCGGTCTGGATAAACAGGCATGGGCGCCCGTCGGGAACTCGTTCGCATCCCTATGGAACGCAATAGGCATAGATAATTCGCTCAAAAGCACGTTCGCATCACTGTTCTTCAGGATTCACTTTTTCCTCGTCCTGGCCACGATCGCTATCATTCCCTTCACCAAACTTTTTCATATCATCGCTTCACCATTGAATATCCTTTACCGCTCTCTCGAACCCAAAGGCGCTGTGAGCCACATGGATCTCGAGGATGAGGATGCAGAGAGCTTCGGCATCCACACCATCGAAGAGTTTTCTTGGAAGCATCTTATGGATCTGGATGCTTGTACGCAATGCGGACGATGCCAGGATCACTGCCCCGCCCATCTTACGGAAAAACCTCTCTCCCCGAAAGCTCTGATCAAAGATCTGAAGGATCACATGTATTCAGCTATCCCCCCGAGTCGAGAACAGAAGATTTCTTCCAGTGACCACGCCGAATTCTCACCCTTGGTGGGAGAGATCATCTCTGAAGACGTGCTCTGGGCATGCACGACTTGCCGGTCATGTATGGAACACTGCCCTGTATTCGTGGAGCATGTCGATAAGATCGTCGATATGAGGCGTTATCAAGTTCTCATGGAGAGTCAGTTCCCCGAAGAGCTAATGACAGCCTTCCGAGGGTTGGAAAAAAACTCCAATCCTTGGGGTTTGGGCATGGACACACGTGCGGACTGGGTGGGGGAAATGGACGTTCCCATCCTGTCGGAAATGGGAGGGGAGAAGGTCGACTACCTCTTTTATGTAGGATGTATCCGATCTTTTGATGACCGCAATAAAAAAGTAGCTCTGGCCATGATCAAGATCTTGAATCACTTGGATGTCAATTTCGCCATATTAGGAATGGAAGAAGGATGCTGTGGAGACCCTGCCCGCCGAGTTGGCAACGAATATCTCTACCAGATCCTCGCTCAGACCAACATCGAGACATTCCAAAAGTACGACGTCAAAAGAATATTAACGACCTGCCCCCACTGCTACAACACATTAAAGAACGAATACTCCCAACTGGGATTTTCCGCCGAAATTTACCATCACACAACGTTTCTTTGGGATTCTCTGAAAAAAGGCCGTCTTAAACTTAGCAATAACCGGGTGAAAAGCATTACCTACCACGATCCCTGTTATCTTGGCCGATACAGCGATATTTTCGATCCGCCGAGAAGCATTCTCAGGTCTTTTCCCGCCATGGAGATCCGAGAGATGAAGCGAAGCCGAGCCGACTCCCTGTGCTGCGGTGCGGGCGGCGGCTGGATGTGGATGGATGAAAAGATAGGCAAAAGAATCAACATCGAACGTCTCGAAGATGCTCTCGAGTGCCGTTGCGAAGGCGTGGCGACAGCGTGCCCCTTTTGTGTCACCATGTTCAACGATGCGATCAAAGACAAAGCGCTCGAAAATGATTTCAAGATATGGGATATCGCTGAGCTGATTGCAAATTCTCTGCAGAAAACCGACTGACCTGACTATTCAAACACGAGTATTAAAGGAGGATATCCCGGAAGGCAGCGATGGCCCGCTCCACATCTTCATCATCGATATCTTTGTGTGTAACGAATCGGATGTCTTTAGCCGGCGTGGCCAGTGCGAGTACGTTTTTCTCTCTGAGCCTTTGAATGAATGCATCCGCAGTCAAGTCCGGATGATCGAATTTAAGAATGATAATATCTGTCTCGACGTGATCGGGATTGAGACCTATCCCGGGCAATTCATGAATTCCCGCGGCCAGCTTTTTCGCTCGCTGATGATCTTCAGCCAAACGCGATACCATTTCATTGAGTGCTACAATGCCTGCGGCCGCCAAGATTCCCACCTGTCTCATTCCACCGCCCAAGGCTTTTCGCACTCTCCGGGCCTGATCGATAAAGCTTTCGGGTCCGACAAGGACAGATCCGACTGGGGCAGATAGTCCCTTCGACAGGCAAAACATGATAGAATCTCCGATAGCCGCATACTCATGAACGGGTATACCTGTCGCCTGACTGGCGTTGAACACACGGGCCCCATCGTAATGGATTTTCACATTGTGTCTGTCAGCGACCTCTCGAATGGCCTTCAAGTTCTCCATTGGAACCACCGCTCCACCCCAACCGTTGTGTGTGTTTTCCACGCAGATGAGGGATGTCCTGGGGAGATGCACAGACGGTTTTTTGATATTGCGTTCTATCTCAGAGGGGTCCATCGCTCCTCTTTTCGATTGTAGAGGTCTCGGATTTATCCTGGATACAAAGGTGATGCTCGTCGATTCCATGTTATAGATA
>JASFEP010000104.1:0-11990 GCA_050124775.1 Candidatus Aminicenantota bacterium | reverse complement strand
ACTTTGTGCCCCAAAAAAACTGCTTTTAAGGCCTTAATCTCTACGGTAAATTATCTTAAATATATTATAATGAACTATTTGCGCCAGCCAAGGCACAGTTTTCAATTTTATTCATACCGGAGGCAGTCGATAGGATTGGCGATCGAGGCTTTTATCGATTGGAAACTTACAGTGGCAACAGCAACCACGAGTCCTAAAACTCCTGAAACCATAAAGATCCAGAGTGCTATGTTTGTTCTGTATGCAAAATTTTCTAACCAGAGGTCCATCACATAATAAGCGAGAGGCCAGGATATCGCACTGGCAATAAGTACCCATTTCACAAATTCCTTCAGCAGCATTAGAAATATTCCCGGCACGGAAGCTCCTAGCACTTTTCTGATTCCAATTTCTTTTGTCCGCTGTTCTGCCATGAATGACGCCAATCCAAAAAGACCCAGGCAAGAGATGAAGATCGCAAGAAACATGAAGTAACGGAAAACCGTTCCGGTCTGCTTATCGCTCGAGTACAATGCGTCGAGTTCTTCATCCAAAAATTTAAATTCGAAAGGATAGCCAGGATGATATTTTTTATATGTGTCCTCGAGGACCTTTAGGGTTCTGGAGATGCCGTCCGATTTGATGCGGACGATGACATATCTGTTCCATTGTTTGTGAAACATCCGCAGAACCAGAGGCTCTATTTTGGCATGAAGAGATTTGAAGTGATAGTCTTTGACCACTCCGATAATCGGTCCAGGTTTGTTCCACAACTTGAACGTTTTTCCTATAGGGTTCTCCAGCCCAGTCAACCGAGCACCGGTCTCATTCAATATGTAAGCCCCTGTTGCATCTGTAGGAAAGTCCTCTTCGAATGATCTGCCCTGAGCCATTTCCATCTCGAGTGTTTCGAAATAATCATAATCCACATTAAACTGGGTAAACATCACATTGAATTCTGGATCCTTTCCCTCCCAATCCACTCCGGAAGTCGATGTGACAGTGTAGGTGGGGATCGAAGAGGCCGCTGTGATGCCGACAATATCGGGGGTCTGCTGGAGTTGTGTTTTGAACGCATCATAATTCTTCCAGAAATCCCCTCTCTCTGCAAAATATATGACATGCTCCTGGTTGTAGCCCAGATTCTTTTTTTGTATAAATTCGAGCTGTCGATAGACCACAAAAGTGCCGATGATCAGACCGATCGAGAGAGAGAATTGGCAGCAGACGAGAATTTTCCTTAAAGCGGAATTTTTCGATCCTAAACTCAGGGAGCCTTTCAGAGCTCCTATAGGCTTTATCGCGGATAGGAGAAAGGCCGGATAAGAACCCGATAGAACTCCGGTAACGAGCGCAATTCCAATTAAGCCAGCTGTCAGAAGAGCGATATCGAGGGTGGCCAAACTCAAGTCTTTTCCCGAAATGTTATTAAATGCGGGAAGTAGGAGCAAAACCAATACCAATGCAATAAGAAGGGAAAGTAATGAAGTGAGAATGGATTCACCCAAAAACTGCCGGATGAGATGTGTACGATTGGCCCCTATGACCTTTCTCATCCCGATCTCCAAAGAACGGCGACTTGCGCGCGCGGTCGTTAGATTCATGAAGTTGATACAGGCGATAAGAAGGATAAACAGAGCGATCAGAGAGAACATGTAGACATACTTGGCCTTGTTTTCGCTTTTACCTTTGAGGTCGATGGCAAAATCCGAGCGGAGATGGATATCTTTTACCGGTTGAAGGAGAAATTTTGTGGCGGAATCCGGGTTGATGTTTTCCATATAGGCAAAGATTTTGGGCTCGACATCTTGATGAACCGTTGTGTTTGTAAGCTGCACATAGGTGTAGTAATTGTGGTCCTGCCATCGCGATGACCATCCGGAGTACTCGATAAATGTCTCGAACGGACCCAGGAAATCGAACTGGAGATGGGAATTGTGGGGGAGATTTTTAAACACTCCAGACACTTGAAAATCGACATCGTTATCCATCGTTATGGTTTTACCTAATGGATCATCCGATCCGAAGTATTTTTTTGCCATGTCTTCGGATATCAATACCGAGTTCGTTTCCGATAGGGCTTTGTAGGCGTCACCTCTCAGAAGGGGCAGTGTAAACATCTCCAAAAATGAAGGATCGGCAAAGGCAAAACCTCTCTCGTAAAAGCTTTTATCTTCATACTTTAATAATATTCTCCAAAATGGAGTAAATCGTGTGAAATTTATGATTTCCGGATAGTCTTTCACGAATGCCGGGCCGACGGGATAGGGAGTCCTTGCGATCTTGAAGATGGTTCCATCGGAAAAAGAGTTCTTTTCGACCACCCTGTAGAGGTCCTCCAAATTTTCATGGAATCGATCATAGCTTAGCTCGTCCTGAACCCAGAGAAGGATGAGAATACAGCAGGCAATACCGATGGCAAAGCCTGCTATGTTTATCATTGAATACCCTTTGTAGCGGGATAGATTGCGGAATGCAGTCTTCAGGTGGTTCTTAAGCATGGAGGTCCTCCATTTTTAATAGAATCCGATCCGACATTTAGGTCTTCACGAATTTAGACTCAATTCAGGGGGGAATGGTTTACAGCATTCACATTTTCAAAGGATTAAGTTTCCCGCTTATGTTGAGGATTCAATTCTATGTAATTAGGGTGACGAAAGGCTATAAAGGAAATCGAAAAATCAAAATTCACAGTTTTTTCAGCCAATCCTCCATGAGATCGAGGTATTCAGGAGCGTAGTTCGCCCATTCCTTTCGAGACCGCTTTCTTCTCTTTTTGACAGCCTGTTTCGCAGAGGATGATATCGTGATCGGCACCTGCAATGAGTTCCACCCGGAAATTCGGATTGCCTGCTTTTCTGAGGGCTTTGGTGTAAGCCTCTACGGCCTGTAAGGGATTGACGTTTCTGTCCTTCTCACCGAGGACGACGAGCGTGGGAATTTTTATCTGTTCAATGATGCTGATGGGATTGAAATAGGCTTCCCCATCGAGCGCCTTGGGATTCCATCTCTCTTCGGGGAGAATTCCTGCCATATAATCCAGATCTTTGACGATGGGATATTTGGCCAGTAGAATCTTGCCGTTTGTAACGTATTCTTCGTATGTTTTTGCGCTTGAAACTTTGACAACCAGATCCTCCGCCTCTGTGGCTTCTTCTTCAGTAAAGCCCTCGCATTGGATCTGCTGGCTCACGAAGAAGGCCGTCTGCTCTATACTGTTTTGGCCTGCAACTCCGACAAGGATCATAAAAGAGATATCGTCGGTTTTTTGATGTGCTTGAGGTATAACATATCCAGCCTGGCTGATCCCCCAGACGCCGATGCGGCCGGCGTCGATCCTTGGATGGTTTTTGGCGCTTTCGATGGCATCTAGAAGGATCTCTTTTCTTTCGGCTATCAAGTGCTGTCGGCTGAATTTTCCTTTGGATTGGCCGGTTCCCGGCTTGTCCCACATCATGGTCGCATAACCAGCCCGGAGGAAGCACTTTTTCAGTGTATAGAAATAACTCCTCCAGGCCGATCCATCCCCATGGACCATGATAACGAGTGGATATTTTCCTTCGCCGGATGGTATTCTTAGCTCTCCGACGATCTTGAAATGGCCGGATTCGAATTCGATCCTTTTATTGTCGTGGCGGACTGCTTTGTTTTGAGCCACAGAGTGCACAGAGGAAATAACAAGAAGTGCAGTAAAGACTGATAGCAAAAAGAAGGTCCTTTTCGTTATTGGTTTCTCCTTGAAGAACAGCTCTTGTTTTTATGTAACATTCATATGATAGCTACAACCACTCCATTATATATTAATGGGGATGAAGTTAAAGTCTTAAAAGTTCCGATCTCCAATCTATTGAGATAGTCATGGATTAGTGGTTAAAATAAAGAATAGAACGTTATGCCTGCTGAATTCAGTGAAGAGGAAATGAACACGATCTTGATTCTTGATAATGCACTGAAACCTAAATCCGTAAGAAGAAAGATCGATGCCATAGCAAAACGAGTGGAACAAAAACTTTTAGCAGAAGAAACTAAATCCGATTTGGTATGGGAACCTGTACCACTGGAAACCTATCAATCAGATCTTCCTGACATTATTCGTTCGAGCTGGGTGTTTGCTGTGCGCGCGAGAGCAAACACGGGAGATGAACGCCATCCCAACAGCCATCAGTACATGATGTCCTACAAGGGGAGAGGTGATCTTCAAATTTGGATTGACGAGGATTGGAAGTCCAACCATCTTGTAAGCACATTCGGTGATTCCCTAGAAAGCAGATGGGTTTCGGTCCCTCCGGTTGTGTGGCACAGGGCCTTGGGATCTGAGGAGAACTGGATCGTCGTCTCATTCCATACGGCTTCTGCGGATGAACTCGTAGAAGAACGTCCGGAACCGGATGATGATAAGAAGCTCAGACAGCGCTACTATGTGAAGTAAGCTCTGTTCTAGATGAGAAAGCGCACGGAACACCTATCAATACAGATTTTTAAAAATCGCTCTGTTTTCAATAATGATTTCAATCGAAGCCCTTACGGATTGGACTCCTTTTTCTTTCGGGAGGATGGAATCTCCCACATGCTGACCTGCTGGATGATGGCGCCGATCGGTTGTTCAGTGGGTGGATCGCTACCAAAACCCATCTTCATGACACAGGGCAGGGGACCCCAAAGCTCCATAGCCACCAGATGTCCGTCCAGCAGTGAGGCCGCGAGTTCGCCGCGAAAGTATTCCGTGCTTTTCATGTCCACAGAGACCTGTGGACTTTCCATATTCTGCAGCACTCGATTTCCTTCCATCGAAAACCAGACGAGCACGCATGGTTCGCCATGGAAGCGAGTCAGGCCGGCGATGCTGAACTGCGTCTCTCCCAAGTGGTAGGTGCCGGTGGTGCTCTCCTCGTCGACACTCGTGATGTCCCAGGGTTCCCAATCGGTCTGGCGTAAGGTGTCTCCGATGCGCACTTTCCCCCCGAACTCATCGCGAAAAGCCAAAAGGATGGAGTCCCAGCCGGCCGCATCCATCGTAAGGACCTTCAGGAGAAAGCCCATGGCTTCGTTTCCCACCTTTGTGAAATCTACAGGGGGGTTGACGTAGTCGAACGTACGGGGATAAAACTCGAAGGAGAGTCCCCTTGCCCCAGGCATTTCCTGAGGCTCCGGATATTCCTTTGGACTCATTCCCTGAGCCGCCGCGAAGCGCTCCCACTTGCAACGCTCGACCCACACGCCGGGCTCTTTTTCGCTGATAAGCTCACGGGAAAGCTCGCCCTCGGCGAGCATGCGGCTGATGACATTGCCTTGACGACCCAGTGTGAGGTTTATGCGTTTGATCCGATACCGATAGGCGTCTCCAGGATTGCCCCTGCGGCGGATGTCGATCGGTTTGTCCAGAATATCGGCCCATGTCGATTGAGAGACCGGCTGATTGTCCCAAGGAACCTGCGGCCAAAATCCCCAGATCATCGATCTATTCGGCGGTGTCTTGGGTTCCTCTGTCTGCTGTTGGCCGGGGCCTGAAACGGCACTGGCTATCAGGACCAGCACAGCAAAACAGACGATTAAGATAATTTGTGACTTTTTGTTTATCATTTTGATCTCCTGTTTATTCTCATTTTTTTTTGTTTTTTACTCTCATTCTTTCATTCTCATGTTTATCATTTCCTTTTCAGCATGGCTCCTTATTTTTGCGGGGGTTGCGGCGTGCACGATTGAACGCTGCCGTTGCCGATCTGACCCATTCCAGCTCGCTGCGGTAACGGCGTATCCCATGGTCGAGTGCAAGGCGATTATGATACATTTCGGGAGCCTTGAGCTGATCGTCATAACTCAACAGCTCATCGATGTAGGCGACCACCACTCTGCCATAGCTTTCGAGATATGTTAGAATTTCTTCTATCGACAAACGGTCCTTGGCGAAGTTGAAACGAAGGATGGGCGCTCCGGACATGCGGATGAGTTCATCCCTGGTCACAGGTTGGCGTAACCATGCGGAGAGAGCTTCCTCCCCGGACTTGGTGAGTGCATAGACCCGGCGGGGACGGGCCTCTTTTCTTTTATCCATAGACGTGCGGAGTAAGGACCGACGTGCCAGGCGGTTGAGGGCCGGATAGATGGCCCCCGGACTAGAACTGAAGTGTCCGAAAGGCGTCGTTTCGAACAACTTGTGGATATCATAACCTGTCATTGGCGAGATTCCGATCAGCCCGAGAAGAGCGTACTCAAGGGTCGTAAGATGCTTCGTTATCATAAGATCTCCTACAACGTATCGTAATATTACGAATCGTAATATATTATAAGGTGTTTCCCCCATCTTGTCAAGTGAATGGAAAAAATTTTTTTAGTTTGAGTCAAATCACATTCGTTGGCTATTCATTTGAAACATTTGCTTAAAGGTTCAAAACATTCTCAGCATTTTATATAATCGAATCTCTGTGTTCTGTATGGTCGCCAATAAAAGAATTAATGCACAGCCATCGGGAGTCCAAATTCAATGAAAAGGAAAAGAGAACTATCTTGATTCTTGAGTGTGTTCTGAGTTTGAGGAGAAACGAGTGAAAACACTCCGTCTATGGAGCCGACTTTTCTTAAGTGGAATCGTTGCAATCTTCATATATGCGATTCTTTCCGGCTCTGTGAGATTGGGTGCGATCAATCCTCAAACCGATAAATGGCAGACTGTTGCAGGAGAATGGCGAAGTCCGAGTCGGGCAGAAAGCTTTCTTCGGCAAGTCCTTGATGAATCAGCAGCAACGGCTTTATCTGTAGCGGTCGTTCGAGGCCTAGATGTCGTTTTTCAGCGGTCCATAGGGGTCGTCGATAAAAAATCGAATAAGCTTGTGGATGAACAGACCGTTTTCCGTACGGCTTCCTTGAGCAAGCCCGTTTTTGCCTACCTTGTGATGAGGCTTGTCGACGAGGATGTGCTCGATGTGGACAGGCCCTTGTATCGGTATCTGGAGCGGCCCCTTTATGAATACCCCGCTTATGCCGACCTTGAAGATGACGAGAGATATAAATTGCTGACAGCCAGGTTATTGTTGAGCCACCAGAGCGGTTTCCCCAATTGGCGAATGATGAACAGGGATAGACTTCTGGATTTTAAATTTACGCCTGGAAAGATGTTCAAATATTCGGGTGAGGGCTACAGGCTTTTGCAGTTCGTCCTAGAAGAAATGTCCGGCAAAAACGTGGATCGTCTTGCCCGTGAAAAAGTTTTTCTCCCCTTGGGAATGACCAATACGTCTTTTCTTTGGGTGGAGCGTTTCGATGGCAATTTTGCAGTTAACATGAGAACAGGACTGCGTCGCCATATAGAAAGGACAAGGACTATTCCCAATGCGGCGGCCTCCCTTTTAACGAATGCAGCCGATTACGCAAAATTCCTTTTGGCGGTCATGAATGGAGAAGGCCTGAAGCCCCAAACCCATAAAATGATGCTGGAGCCTCAAATCGACGTCACATCTCGAAGCCTTCATGCGTCTCAGAATACCGACACAAAAATCCATGAATCCATACAGTTAGCCTGGTCGATGGGTTGGGGAAGGTTCCGATGCTCAGAAGGAGATGCAATTTTTCATGTAGGCTTCGAGGAGGGATGCGATAACTATGCCGTTGTTTTCCTGGACCGAAAGGTCGGGATCGTCCTTCAAAGCGCAATCACGAAACTCGAGGGGATCGCTCCCGCTGTCGCAAAAGAACTGATCGGCGACATCTATTCACCCTTTTCATGGCTTATGTACTAATCTTCTTTATGCTTATTGGTAGCTATGCCTTTATTGGTAGCTATGCCTTGGCTGGCACAACTTATTCAATTAGCTATGCCTTGGCTGGCACAACTTATTGATAATAAAGGAATTAATCAATAAAAAATGGAGGATTTTCTTCTTAAAACCCTCTTTTTTCATGGAAAATCGATCATTTAAGCGAATAATTCTAACTCATTAATAGCAATAATTCTTAGAAGTCACTTTTTACACCTAAAAAATTTATTCTAAGCCCTTAATATGCCAAATATATTGCCTTAATAGTTTTATTTTGAGGTACTTGTGTCAGCCAAAGAACCATTTTACAAAGCAAAGAACCATTTTACAAAGAACCATTTTAGGAATTAATTGCATTATCCCATGGCCTTAACTCCTCTGCTTCTGTCCATGCCTTGACCCATTCCGGCATGCCTGGATCCCAATCGGACATTCCCAAAACATCCAATACTTCTTTCACAGGAACGAGGCCATTTTTTCTTGTGATCCCCGCCCGCACCAAGGCGGATGAATGGATCTTTCCTTTGCGGACAATGGATTGATGGAAATAAAACCACCGATCGTCTAAGGCGACGATCCGGGTGTATAGACGGAAACTTTGAAACGCTTTCAAACGATGGCGGTAGCGAACGCTAGCACCTGCGACGGCAAGACCCCATTTTTTCTTGTGAACGATCCGAAGCAAGCCTGTTTTCGCCGCCAAATCTAATCGGCCCATGTCCATCACGGTCAGATGCCTGCCGTTATTGAGTTCCGGGTAAAAGTCGATATCCCCGAAGAGAACCCTCATCTTCAGCATGCTTTCCTCATCCAGACGCATAGAGGATCCAAATCTGGCTTTGATAATGGTATGGAAAAATCTTATATAAGGATACAAAGTTCGTTATCTCTTCATCATGATAGGGAAAATCAGGCCTAGGAAGCAAGAGCTTTAAATTTTCCGTTAAGAAAGATCGACTTTGAAAATTATCTCAAATCATCGATCACTCTGGCCGAGACCCAATAGACGTCCATGTCATCGAGAAGGAAAAGGTATTTTCCGTCCGGTGATATACATCCCTTCAAGATATCCGTGCCTTTGAGATGTAGATTGTCTTTGAGGCTTTTAGGGTCAGTCCAGGATCCATCCTGCCTTGCAAAAAAGATCAGAAGGTCTCGCACATTGGTCGGCCCTGAGCGGTCGACCCGGTAAAGAATGATGTAGCTCTCGTCTGGCGCTACATAAGAGAGTGAATCGTAGTGGGATGTACTGATGGGAGAAGGGAGTTTTTCGGGCTCCTGGAAACGACCGTCGACCTGACGGGAACGATAGACATCCGTATTTTCGGTCCCACGTTCGGCGCTGAAATAAAGAGTGCCGTCAGCCGTCATCCACGGACTCCCGCTAAAGCCTTCGGCATTGACAGATTTCCCCAAATAGACAGGATCTCCCCAACTGCTTTCAGTTTTTTCGACATACCAAATATGGGGCGATGGATTTTTCTCTGCGCCTTCCTCCACCGGCCGGATGGTATGGAAATAAAACCGTCTGCCGTCTTTCGAGAATGCCCCTCCGCCGTTCCTGTACTTGTTGGTGAAGGATGGTTTGTGGAGGTCGGTCCAGTGGTTGTTTTCCACTTTGGAGTGAAGAAGGAACTGCCCTCGCTCACCATATCTTTCCCGATACTGAATGCAGATGAAAACTTCTTTGCCGTCCGGAGAAAAAACAGGCAGTCCATGCTCCCTCTCATCGGTCGATATGATCCCCAGCGCAAAAATCTCGGGTTTGTCACCCGGTTCCGACATGCCAAGGAAAGGGCCCTCTAGTATCGGAAAAGTGCTGGGTCCTGTGGCGGCTCCCTCTCCTTCAAGGAAAGCGACCATCTTTTCTTGTCCGGACAGCTTAGCGACATGGATAGGAGCCTCGCCTTTGAGATTCTTGGCATCGATTTCAGCGCCGTATTTAAGGAGAGTCTCGGCCGCTACAATCTGTCCTTTGGCCGCTGCTTTATGGAGAGGCGTGTCTCTGTATTTGTTTATGGCCGTAGCCGGTATCCCTTTTTCGATCAGTTTTTCCATAAGGGTTGCATTCCCCGATGACGCGGCGAGATACAGATAGGTCATTCCTTCTTCCCGATACAGATCTTCGAGGGCGCCGTGCGCAGCCAACAGGTCTGACACATCGTTGTTGTAAGCGAATAAGGCAGCCTGCAGGGGAGTCCAACCGCGAAGAGCATCCTTATGGCCTTTGATATTCGCCCCTTTTCCGATGAGGTACTCGACCATATTTTTTTTGCCGAAAATGACAGCCCAGTGCAGTGGTGTGAAGCCGTTTTTATCCAGAGCATCCAAACATTCTGGATTTTCTTCCAGGATCTTCTCGATTATTTTGATATCCCCTTTTTTGGCGGCATCATGGATGTCATCGGAAAAAACGGGGGGAACGGCGATAAACGCACATATTAATATTGTGATAGCTAATTTCATCGGATCGACCTTCATTTTTACTGTGTTTTTCATATTATTAAGCAAGTTATATACCAATACAATCTTCAGGGACTGGGGGAATCATTTTATTCCGATGCTAAGTACCTCGTCCAAAATCGGACAGTCCTTGTTTCATAAACGAACATCCTTTCCATAAATAAGCCATCGTCGCTGAGCACAATCTGGCGATTTTGTTTGGCATGAAATGTGCATACATAGATTGCGAATGTATCTTCGAATGCGAGGCACACGATGATATCGAAAACATTGATGGCGGCATCGACAAGGCCAATGATCCTAGCAATACTCTCCAGAGGAGAGGATTACGGCTACAGTATCATCCAGAAAGTCAAGGAAATCTCCGGTGGGCACCTGCAATGGACGGATGGGATGCTTTACCCGGTCTTGCAGAGAATGGAAATGGATGACTTGATTCAGTCCAAATGGAAACTTTCCGATGGGAGCCGGCCTCGTCGTTATTATACCATTACGGAAAAAGGCTTTAAGGAACTGGAATCCGAACTCGTGAGCTGGCGGAATATCTGGCAGGCATTAGTCCACCTCACCAAACCGATACCGGCTGAGGATTGAGACCGACGGAGCGAAAAATGTTCGACCTAGACGAAGAAATCAGGAAGTGGAAAAAAGGCTTACAAAAACATGATGTGTTCGAGGACGGACTCATCGCAGACATCGAGATCCACCTGCGTGACGCCTACGAGACTCTGAAAGAGACAGGCCTTTCAGAGACAGATGCCTTCCAAAAGGCTGTTGACCAGGTCGGGACAGCAGATTGCATTGCGGCTGAATACAATAAAAACCGGCTTGTCATGCTCGACCGGCGCTCTCCCCTGCGACTCGGCCGTTTCATGCCTGCTCTGGTCTGGAATTATACAAAAACGGCCCTTCGCGCGATCCGTCGGCATAAAGGCTACTCCCTTATAAACATCGCTGGGCTGGCTATAGGCCTGACTGTCTGCATGTTGATCGTTCTTTGGGTGGTCGAAGAATGGCGCTTCGATCGTTTTAATACAAACGCGGACCGGATCTACAGGATTTATCGTAATGAATCCTCAACTGAGGAAGGTGCGACCAGCGTCTTAACTCCACCGCCCATGGCCGCAGCCCTTAAGGCCGATTTCCCCGAAATCATCAAGGCCACCCGGTTCGGCCACTGGCGCAGAAGTCTCATAACTTATAAAGACAAAAGCTTTAACGAGCCGGGCTTCAGGCATGCCGATCCCGATTTTATCGATATGTTTTCCTTCCCTCTTGTGAAGGGCGATCCGGAGTCCTTCCTTTCAAACCTCTACTCCGTTGTCCTTACAGAAAAAACTGCGGCCAAATACTTCGGTGAGGAAGATCCCATCGGAAAAATCCTGACGGTGAACAACTCTTACGACATCACGGTCACCGGAGTCATCCACAATGAATCGGTTAACTCGAGCCTGGAATTCGACTTCCTGGCGCCCTTCGAACTCCTCCTCAAGGAATACATCGGAGAGGATCACGCGGATAATTGGGGATTCAATTCCTTCGGGACCTATGTCATGCTGGAACCTTCCATCAGCGCTCAAAATCTCAACCAGAAACTCACGGGATATCTGAAAAAATATGCCGAACAGGACACGGATGAACTGGTACTTCAACCTCTGACCGACATCCATCTTTTTTCAAACCTGGGTCATGATCTTCAAAACCGGGGGGATATCAAGTACGTCTGGATCTTCAGTGCCCTGGCTATTTTTGTCTTGCTCATTGCCTGTGTCAATTTCATGAACCTCACGACGGCGC
>JASFEP010000103.1:0-12012 GCA_050124775.1 Candidatus Aminicenantota bacterium | reverse complement strand
CACAAAGAAGCTCCCGAAAAGAAAGGATCCGGCCAGGAGAGTTTCCAGCGGGGATGGGATAATTGACGATCCCGCAAGTCGGAACACCGCACTTGCTACAATCCCGCCCATAATATAGGACAGGACCAGTCTCCACGAAGCGGCTTTTTTGGCGATGATAAAGAGTCCTCCGGCAAGGATGAGAATCGCAGATGTCTCGCCCATAGAACCGGATGTATGCCCTAGAATCAAGTCTTCCCAGGCGATGGCTCCCCCCTGACGCAGCACCTCTAGGGGAGTCGCTCCGGAAACCGTATCCATAGGTCCCGACCAGTGGGCGAAACCGCCCAAGCCTCCCCAGATGGGCTCGATCCATCTGTTTGTCATGTGGAGGGGAAATGTGATGTAGATAAAACACCGTCCTACCATAGCGGGATTGAACACGTTTTGGCCGAATCCTCCGAACATCATCTTCCCGATCGCCACACCCACCACGATACCGACAATAGCCATCCAGAAAGGAATGGTAGGAGGAAGAGAGAGCGTAAAGATCAACCCTGTGACGAGGACAGCCGACGTCACCGGCTTTTTCTGCGGATAGGTGAATGCGGCTTCGGTCAGTATGCCGAAAAAAAGAACTGTCAGGGTCACGGCCAGAGTTCTCCACCCGAAAAGATAGATCGAAGCAAAAACCAGGGGCGTCAGCGCATAGCAGACCCGCAGCATGGGTTTCTGCCAGAGGATTTTTTGTATTCCCACTTACCCTCCGTGTCGAAATGGAGGTCTGAATCGTGAGCGATGGGTTTTATGTGACCGCGTTTTATCTCGATTTTCTCGATCGCTGCACATTCGAATCCGTTTATGCTTATAACACAGGTGGTGCCAAGGGTCAAAATATACTTTTCATTACACCTGCCGGATGGGGTATAATAATGAATCCCTTTGTTAGTATGGTTGTTTTGGTCGAAGATATATTTGTTAATAGTATTGAAAGGAATCATATTCATGGCGAAGAAAGCATTCATTCTTCTAATTATTTGTGTTTTGGCCCTGAGCGCAGGTCGTTTGTCTGCCAGCGCATTGACGCTTTTCACTATAGGCGCAAAAGCGGGCACCATGGCCGGCGCTTTTGTGGGACGTGCAAACAACACGACAGCTGTCTTTTACAATCCTGCAGGGCTTGCTTTCCAGAAAGGATTTGGTTTCCGATTCAATGTCGGCTATTACAACTATGCCGTAAAGGCAAGATCAGAAGAGTATCAGCGTGAAGACCAAAACTCGGAGCCTCAATTGAAGGGCTCGGTTTTTGTGGCCTATACTTATAAAGAGAGGATCAGCATAGGGGTGGGAGCTCTCACGCCGTATTCCCTGGTAACAAAGTGGCCGTCGCAGTGGCCCGGGGATCCTCTTTGCCTCAATTCGGAACTGCATGTTTTTACGATCCGTCCTGCATTGGCCATAAAGATCAATAAGTTTTTAGCCATAGGGGCAGGTCTTGACTTCATCCAAGCGGACGTCCGGTGGGATTTCCATAACATACATTCCACGATCTTTGGCCCGGATGAGGAAGGGGTCATCAACGAGCTGAGGGCTAGCGGAAGTGGCACAGGCTTTACCGTTGGCGCGATTATCAGGCCGAGCGACAATTTCCAGATCGGGGGGCGATACCAGCAAAAGGTGGATCTGGAACTCAAGGGGAAAAATACCTACGGATTTAACATCATCACCATTTATGACTTCGACCCCCCGGAGTCAACACCCGGTCCCGGTACGGGCAGACCTGAGTTTTATTCGCTACAGAAAGTGGTTTTTTCCCTGCCGCTCCCCTCGGAGGTTGTGGTGGGGCTAATGGTGGCGCCAGTAAGGAAGTTCACGCTTCAATTCGACATCCAGAGGTCCGGCTGGAGCAGATTTAAAATGTGGGAGTTTGTTGCCGAAAATCCGGAAGACAGTTTTTTCCCCGGACCCGTAGACGAGGATATGAGCGATGAGCCCGTCGAAGGAGCAAGGGAGGGCATCCCTCTCGACATGAAAGACACCTGGAGTTTCAGGCTGGGAGGAGAGTACTACCTCAAGGACGAATTGACTTTGAGGGCAGGCTATGCAAGACATCAGAGTCCCCTCGATGTCGAAAACCTCACCCCTGTTCTTCCTCTTCTGTCTCGGAATGTCTTTTCCTTCGGCGTGGGTTACGACGGACCGGCCCGTTCGGTCACGGACCAGTCTCTGATCGGCAACCTCACTTTCGATGCCTTTATTCAATATGTGATGCTCGACGAACAGACATCATCATATCCCGGTTATCCTTTGACTTTTGGGGGGCATTACTGGGTGTTCGGTTTCGGAGTCGGGTTTTATCTGTGAATGAGCGAATACGGATCTGCTCTCCGTAATTTTTGTTACACTTCCCCTCTATAGTCTTTTTTAAGCCGCAATATTAACAGCCACATCCGATATTTCTGAACGCGAAAAGCTCCAACACGGAACTTTTGGGTGTCATAATACGTAAAAACAGTGTAGGGGATGCGATAGATGAGGAATTTGTTCCTTTGGAGAGGTCCGATGAAAGAACGATTCAAAAACATGGCGCTTTTTTTCATTCCTTTCGCGGCCGTGCTGTTGATGAGCGGCTGCGTTGGAAATTCCAATTCTCAAGTAAAATCTGAGGAGGAAGAGGAGGAATCCAGGATACCTGTCGAGATATCACAGGTCACCCAGGGATCGATCACCGCGACCTACGCGGGTTCGGCAACGTTAGAGGCCGAAGGTGAAGCGCTCGTGGTGGCCAAAGTGAGTGGAGTCGTGGAAAAGATCTTTGTGGAAGAGGGAGCCTCTGTCCGCTCCGGTCAAATTCTCGCCAAACTGGATGATGAACAGTATCGGCTGGAGTTCAATCAAGCAAAAACAGTATTGGAGAAGCTTTCCAGTGAGTTCGCACGAAACGAATCTTTGTACACAAACAAGATCATCAGTCTTGAAGCCTATGAGAAGACCAAGTCAGATTATCACACGCAAAAAGCTGTCTGTGATCTGGCACAGCTAAAACTGGATTACACTCAGGTCAAGGCCCCGATCAAGGGGATTGTTTCCTTGCGGCACATCAAGGTGGGCAATATGGTGAAGGTCGACCAGCCCACATTCAGGATCACGGATTTTGATCCCCTGCTGGCTGTCCTTCATGTCCCTGAGCGAGAGATGAGCAAGCTGCGGGTGGGTTTTCCGGCAAAGATCGCACCCGATGCGCTCGAAAATATGGAATTCCAGGGAAAGATCCTCCGGATAAGCCCGGTGGTCGACGCCGGAACCGGGACTTTCAAGGTGACCGTAGAAGTCAAGGACAGAACCCGGAAGCTAAAGCCCGGCATGTTTGCGCGTGTCCGTATCGTTCATGACACCCATGATGCCGCTCTCCTCGTCCCCAAGGACGCGGTCCTGTCGGAAGACGGCGAAAGATGGGTGTTTCTGGTCAAAGATGGTGAAGTGAGCAAAAGTGAAATACAAACAGGATTCGTCAACACGACCCACGTAGAAGTCCTTGCGGGTTTGAGAGCTGGTGACACAGTCGTCACAACGGGATTAGGCAGCCTGAAAGATGGCGCCAAGATCAAAGTCGTTTCCCTATGAAAAAACTCATCGCAGTTTCCATCCGGCGTCGGGTGACGGTGGCGATGTTCACCATCGCAGTCCTGCTTTTTGGATTTGTCTCCTTCACTCGGCTTAAGATCAATCTGCTTCCCGAGCTTTCCTATCCTACACTGACCATACGCACAGAGTATGAGGGGGCAGCGCCTGCCGAGATCGAAAACTTGATCACAAAACCCATCGAGGAGGTTATCGGCGTGGTCAAAAATGTCCAGAAGATCAGTTCCATCTCCCGCTCGGGGCAGTCGGACGTCATTCTGGAATTTGCCTGGGGCACGGATATGGATTATGCGGTCCTGGATGTCCGGGAAAAAATGGACGCTATGGAGCTGCCTCTCGAGGTGCAAAGGCCGGTTATCCTGCGATTCGATCCCTCGCTGGACCCGGTTATTCGTTTCGGTCTATTTTACGAATCGGCGAATGGCAAAGACCTTGCGGATATTTTGAATGAAGATCGTCTCAAGACACTTCGGCGATACGCCGACGAACAGATCAAACGTGAGCTGGAATCTGCTCTGGGTGTGGCAGCCGTCCGTATCAGCGGCGGCCTGGAAGATGAAATCCAGGTTCTCATCGACCAGATGAAGCTTGCCCGTCTCCAGCTGCCGGTGGCGGCAGTCGCCGCTGTTCTCGGTGAGGAAAACGTCAACTTGAGCGGAGGAAGACTCGAAGAGGGATCGCATCAGTTTCTGATCCGCACGCTCAATCAGTTCCAGTCGGTCGGAGAAATGGGTGATGTGATCGTGGAAACCAAAGAGGGTATACCCATATATCTCAGAGATATCGCCACTGTTCGCCATGGATACAAAGAACGCAAGGCCGTTTCGCGTCTGAATGGAATGGAAGCTGTTGAGATCGCCATCTACAAGGAGGGTGATGCCAACACGGTTTCTGTCTCGCGGGAAGTGTCGAAGCACTTCGAACGAGTGCGGAATACCCTGCCGGACGGAATAAAGATGACCATGATCTATGACCAGGCCGTTTTTATCAAACAGGCCGTCAATGAGGTCATTTATGCGGGTCTTTTGGGAGGATTGTTGGCGATTTTGATCCTGTATTTCTTTCTGCGAAATTTCTGGACGACGGTCATCATCTCTCTTTCTATTCCTGTCTCGGTAATCGCCACCTTCAATTTAATGTACGGAACCGACCTGTCTCTCAACATTATGTCTCTCGGCGGGATCGCACTGGGAATCGGAATGCTGTTGGATAATTCCATAGTTGTGCTGGAAAATATATCCCGCTATCGGGAGAGAGGCAGGGATATACGCACCGCAGCGCTGGACGGTGCATCTGAAGTCGGAACGGCCGTTACCGCATCCACTTTGACAACCATCGCCGTCTTCTTTCCCCTGGTTTTTGTCAAAGGGATCGCCGGGCAGCTCTTTCGGGATCAAGCATTGACCATAACGTTTGCTCTGCTGGCATCACTCTTTGTGGCGCTCAGCCTCATTCCGATGCTGGCATCCACCGAGAAGAAACGGCTTGAAGTTTTCGCCGAACCTCGAACTCAGGAGCCCCGCTCCCGTTTGCGCAAAATCCTGCGGGCTGTCCGTGTGTTCCTATTCACAACGGCCCCCGTATTTTTTCTGAAGGGCATATTCAAAACGACCAGAATGTTCTCGCGAGTGCTCCGCTTTCTCCTCAGGCCTATCCTCGGGATGTTTTCCTCTGTTTACACCAAAATAGAAATGGTCTACCCCCGTTCCTTGATATGGTCTCTGAACCACAAAGCCACAATCCTTGGTGTGTCCCTTGCGCTTCTTGTGGTAACTGTTTTGTTGATCCCGTCTTTGGGAATAGAGCTAATCCCCCAGCTGGCCCAGGGTGAATTCCGCGTAGAGTTCCGGCTCCCTCCGGGAACACCTCTGGATCGGACCGACGGAGTCATCGCTTCTGTCCAGAATTCTGCAGGAAATATCGAAGGCATTCAAACGCTTTTTTCTGTCGCTGGGACGGGAGAGCGTTTCGATGCGAACCCTGAACACGGGGGAGAACACTGGGGCGAACTGAGTGTCAACCTGATCCCCGGGTCAAAAAGATCGGATGAAGAAGCGGCCATGGATGCACTCCGCAGAGTTATAGAATCCATGCCCGGCGTTCAATACAAATTTTACCGGCCCACCCTTTTCTCCTTCAGAACTCCGGTCGAGGTGGAGGTCGCCGGCTTCGATCTCGATGAATTGAAGGAGGTCAGCAGCGCAATCGTGGAGCGCATGTCCGGATCGGAGAGGTTTGCCGATATCAAGTCTTCGATGGATGTCGGACATCCAGAGATCCAGATCCATTTTGACCGGGAACGTGCCGCTTCTTTGGGTTTGAATGTTTACGAGATCGCAGACAGGGTCGTTACAAAAGTCCGCGGAGAGGTGGCTACACGGTACTCCTGGCGTGACAGAAAGATCGATGTTCTCGTCCGCTCTCGGGAAAACGACCGGGCTTCCATCGAAGATATCGGCCAGTTGATCATCAACCCGCAGAGCGATCGGCCTGTGCCCTTGCAAGGAGTGGCGGATATCATCGTCGGGACCGGGCCCAGCGAGATCCGACGGGTGGACCAGGAAAGAGTGGCTTTGATTACGGCCAATCTCAGCTACGGAGATCTGGGAAGTGCCGCATACGAATTGACGGAAATCATCGAAGAGGTCAGGATGCCAAGGGGTTTGACTGCCCAGGTCTCCGGACAGAACGAAGAAATGAAGGTGTCCTTCCAATCCCTGAGATTTGCGCTTCTGCTGGCAATATTTCTTGTCTATTTGGTCATGGCCTCCCAATTCGAGTCCTTCTTACACCCCTTTGTCATCATATTCACCATCCCTCTCGCGTTTATCGGTGCCGTGTTCGCGCTCTGGATCACAGGTGCGAAGATCAGCGTTGTCGTTTTTATAGGCGCGATCCTTCTCGCCGGGATCGTCGTTAACAACGCCATAGTCTTGATAGACCGTATCAACCAAATCCGGGCGCAGGGAGTGGCGAAGGGTGAGGCTATCATCGAAGCCGGAGGATCCCGGTTGCGACCCATCCTCATGACCATGCTGACGACGACTCTGGGTCTTTTGCCCCTGGCGATCGGTATCGGAGAAGGGGCGGAAGTCCGGGCGCCGATGGCCATCACTGTGATCGGCGGCCTGAGCGTATCGACGCTGCTCACATTGATCGTGATCCCGGTTGTCTACAACGTTTTGGACAGAAAACCATGAAGATCACGGATTTCTCTCTGCGTCGTCCGGTGACGACCGTCATGATATTTCTCTGTTTTGTGGTCATCGGCTGGATCTCTTCCCGGTTGCTTCCCCTGGAATTTTTTCCCGAACTCGATGCGCCTTTTGTGACGGTCAGCATCCCCTATCCCAATTCCACGCCGCATGAGATCGAGCGGGAGATTACGCGGCCCGTGGAGGAAGTCCTGGCCACGATCAGCGACATCAAGAGGATGGTCTCCGATTCCTCCGAGAGCGCAGTCAACATTTTTCTCGAATTTGATTGGGGCGTCGATACGGACGTCAAGACCATTGAAGCCAAAGAGCGGATAGAAAGTATCCGCGGCCAGCTCCCCACAGATGTGGAGCGGATCGCCATCCAAAAGTTCAACACATCGGATATGCCGGTTCTCATCTTGCGGATATCGAGCAACCGGGACCTCTCCAACTCTTATGATATGTTGAACCGGCATCTCAAGCGCAGGATCGAAAGGATCAAGGGCGTTTCGCGGGCCGAGATGTATGGTGTGGAGAAGAAACAGGTCCACATCCAGCTCTTGGCCGAACGGATAATAGCCCACCAGATCGACTTGAACCGTTTGTCACAAACACTCAGGAACTGCAATTTTATGGTGACCGCCGGACGGATTACGGATGCCGACCGCCGTTTTACGGTCCGCCCGATGGGGGAGATCAATTCGGCCGAAGAGATCGGAGGACTGATCGTCGGGCCCAACGGCTTGAGGCTGAGGGATATTGCAAAGATCAGCTATGAGATGCCGGAGCTTAACTATGGCAGGCATCTCAATCAGACCTACGCCATCGGCCTCAATGTCTTCAAGGAGAGCGGTGCCAACATCGTCGATGTCGGCGATCGTGTCAAGGAAGAGGTGTCCGATATCAGCAAAGACCCGAAAATGGAGGGGATCAACCTGTATTTCATGGATGATATGTCTGAGGGGATCGTCAGCTCTCTCAATGAACTCCTCAAGGCCGGACTTTTAGGCGCTGCTTTGGCTATTTGCGTTCTCTTCCTCTTTCTCCGGCAGTGGTCCAGCACTTTTATCGTGGCTCTGGCTGTCCCCTTTTCGTTGCTTGTCACGCTCGCCGTCATGTATTTCATCGGTGTCTCCCTCAACATCCTGTCCATGCTGGGGCTTCTCTTAGCTGTAGGGATGCTGGTGGATAACGCGGTTGTGGTCACGGAGAATATCTATCGCTACAGGAAGCTCTCATCGGGCAAAAATACGACCGTTGTTGCCGTGAAGGAGGTCGCCCTGGCGATCACGGCGGGCACAGCGACGACAGCCATTGTATTCTTACCCAACATCGTCAGCAGTAAAAATGAAGTTGCGATCTATTTGAAGCATGTGGCGATTTCTTTCTGTGTAGCTCTGGGGGCGTCCTTGATCCTGGCTCAGACTGTTGTTCCTCTTCTGGCATCCAGGATTAAAAGCTCGCCATTCGACAACAAAACCCGGTGGATCGATCGAGCGGTCGGTCGATACAAAAAAATCCTCGCCTGGCTTCTCGAGCACAGAAAGACCTCGGTGGCGATTCTTTTCCTGACGCTCTTCAGTGTCGTTGTGCCCGTTATGCTGGTGAAGAAAGATATGTTTCCTCCCCAGGAAGACAGAAGGCTATACCTGTACTATAACATCAATGATACCTACACCGTAAAGCGCGTGGAATCCGTTGTGGATCGAGTCGAGACTTACCTTTTCGACAACAAAGAGAGATTCGAGATCGATTCTGTGTACACATACTACGAGCCTGCCTATGCCATGTCTACGATCATTCTTAAAAAAGGCAAAATGGCCAAGAAACGCCAGGAAATTATCAAAGATGAGATACGATCGGGATTTCCCGATATCGCTTTGGGGGATCTTTCCTTCGAAACACGGCGCTCGGGGGGGAGTACGGATGACCTGAGAGTCTACCTGATCGGAAGCTCGACGGAACAGTTGATCAGGCAATCCCGTGAAGTCGCATGGATGCTCAACAGAGTCCCCGGTTTCAGAGAGGTCCGGTCGTCCGCTTCTGTGGGGAAGAAGGAAATACACGTCGTCGTCGACAGAGAACGGGCGCGAATGTACGGATTTTCTCCCCAGGAAGTGGCCAGCAATATCGCTGTGGCTATGAGGGGTGTCAACCTTCGGCGGATGCATGATGATGAGGGCGAGATCGAGGTTCGAGTGGAATTTCAGAAAGAAGACAAGAGAAACCTGGAACAACTCCAGAATATTTTCCTTTTCCGGGAAGGCAATATTCCTGTCACCCTTTCCTCCTTGGCGGATTTTAAGACCATGGATGGTCCCAATAACATCCACAGGGAGAACCGTATTACGTCTATAGGAATTACGGTTGGCTTGGACGATCTTACGGTCAATGAAGCCAAGACCAGGATACGTGAGATCATGGATGAGACGGATTTTCCTCCGGGTATGAGTTGGGACTTCGGTCGTAGCTTCGATTTTGAGAGTGAGGCGGCCAAAACGATGCTCATCAACACTCTACTGGCGCTGGCTTTGATCTATTTTGTCATGGCCTCTCTTTTTGAATCCCTCGTGTTTCCAGGAGCCATCTGGACGTCCATCATTTTTGCCATTGTGGGTGTGTGGTGGTTTTTCCTCTTAACGGGGACAACCTTTTCGTTGATGGCCTGGATCGGTGTACTCATTCTCATAGGTGTTGTGGTCAATAACGGGATCGTGTTGATCGACCATATCAATCAGTTGCGCGCCGGAGGGCTCAGCCGTCATGAGGCTATCGTTCAAGCGGGGGGAAATCGTATTCGCCCCATATTGATGACAGCCGGAACGACGATCCTCAGCCTGGTTCCCCTCTGTTTTTCACCCATAGGCGTCGGAGGCAATGGCCCCCCTTATTATCCAATGGCCAGGGCTATCGTTGGAGGGCTGGCCTTTTCGACAGCGGTCACACTCGTCATCCTTCCTACGATATACGTCTTGCTGGACGACCTGAGAACATGGATTCGCAAAGTGACCGCACAGGCAGGGGCTTAGGAAAAGCGTAAGCACAGAGATCGGGCGAATAAGTTATTCCCCGATGATATCAGATAATTCCGCGGCCTTTCGAACGAGTGGAGAGCTGTCTCTTTTGAGTTGGAGAAGAGCATTGTTCACTCGAGGGTTTCTCGGCATCTGAGTGAGCGCCCAAGTGGCGGCCGCACGCACTATAGCGGGTTTTGGTTTGAACAGTGTTGTTAACTGCGGTTTTCTTGCAGCCTCGATGAGCGGCCCTTCCGCTTCAGGAGAGCGGAGCACACCCAGGGTCCGGCACACATGCTCTTGAAGAGAGTGGTCCGGTTCGGGCTCCCATAATTTCCGAAGTGAAATAAATTCGAAGAGGAGGGGTGCGGCTTCCTTTACATCACGGTCGGAAAATAGCCCGATGATTTCCCTCTGCGCCATCCCCGAAGTCTTCGGGAATATTTGCATCAGTAAATAATCGACTTCTTTATCTTGGATATCTTTGAGGACTTCGGTGACTGCGGGTAATGCATCCTGTGGTCCTTTTAACGCGATATCTTTGAGCACGGTAACGAGCTCCGGATTGCCGATAAAAGCAGGGCAAATCTTGATGACCTTGTTAAGCGATATAGCGCCTATGCTGGGCTGCAGTTTTTTAAGGAATGCGGCTGTGGCTTCCTTTCCTGCCTTCTGTATGACCCCGGCCGCAGTCTGTCGAAACTTGAACGGGATGTCCGATGTAATCACCTTAAAAGCCTCATCGGCGATCTTTTGCGCATCCTGCTTGATCAGCCATGCCATCGCAGTCGTCTGGCTTCTCGATTCGCGGGATAAAAGCTCTTCAAAGGCAAGAGAGATATCCTTTTTAATGGATTTGACAAGCTCTGGATCTTCAGCGACTTCTGGGCTTTCTTCCTTGGGGATTGGTTGTGCAGACTCGGGGCCGGGACTTGCCTCAGCAGTCTCTGGTCTTGGAAGGGTGACAGCAGTCTCAATTGACTTTGCCAGTTTTTCGATATCGGGCTTTTTCAAAAGATCCACGACGCTCATAAGATCTTGTTTGCTGAATTCATGCGTTTCAAGCGCTTTGATGAATTCTTGCTTTTCTTGGATAAACTGATCGAGGATGGCCTTTAACCGGTCGATCTGGTCTTCACTCAACTGTATGGCTCCAGCCTGATCGGCTGTGGTGGCCTCAATTTTTTCTCCCAATGCCTGTTCTGCGAGCTCTTGTTCATCGAGGAGGATCTTTCGTTCGCCCACTGCAACGAAAACCTTGCGGTCCGGAAGGATATGAGATATCTTCAACTGATCCAAGAGCACATCCCATTTGTCGATTACCTCTTCGGGGAGAAGTTTGAACAACTCAAGGAATCGGACTGCTTCATCGCTGGTGATGCCCCGCAGTAAAAGAATCCCGCGGAGGCCGTAGCTGTTGAGAACTTCATACATGTCTTGAGTCAGCCGTTTGTCTTCGGCTTTTGAAGGAAGGGGCTGGCCGTTGAACAGTATCCCCTCCGGGGTGAGTGAGATAGACAAAATCTCCGTTTTCTCCGCAAGAAAAGGCTCCAGGTGATTCATGAGTTGACCGAGTGCGTTTGTGACGTTCTCGTTTTCCTTGGGGTAGAGGCGAAGATTTTGTAGAGTGGAGCGGAGAGCCCGTGCGATCGACACAGCCGTGATCAAATCGTCTTCCTCAAGAGGGGATTCTGTGCCCATGGAAGTGGTGAGGATCCTCTTTTGGAGCATTTTTCTGGTGCCTTTGGAGATATAGACGGCATCCATCTGACTCTTCAATTCGGCGATCATCTCTGCGGCTTTTTCGAGCTCGCCGGCATTGTGGAAATGGTACGCAAGTTTACCCACGATTCGCTCTGGCGATTCCGCCGAATATTCCTGCTCGAACTGAGCAGCCAGCCGGTGATTTTTGCGGCGCTCCTTATCATCCATGAGAGAATAGAGCACAGAACGACTCATCCGGTGAGAAAAGGTGTATTCTTCGGGATTTGGTGTTTCTTCGATGACAAGGTTTCTTTGGGCATCGCTGAGTGCGTTCAGGACCTGTTGATGCTTGAGTTTTGAGATCCCTGCAAGAAGGTGAGGGTTGATCTTTTCGCCGAGAATCGATGCCAGCTTGAGGACAGTTACGGCTTCCTTGCTCATCCACATCAGTCTTTCTTTGATCATGGCTTTAAGGC
>JASFEP010000102.1:0-12055 GCA_050124775.1 Candidatus Aminicenantota bacterium | reverse complement strand
ATATCAAGAGGTCATAGCGATATCTGTCTTTGAGGTTGATCCACGTGCTCGCATCCACACTTTTTATGGTAATCTTCACACCGACAGACTGCAAATAATCCCGGATCAATTCTGCCAATCGTGCGTGAAGAGGACGGATGAGAAGAGTGAGGTTCAAATCTTTGCCGTCAGGGCTTTGGCGGATGCCGTTTTCATTGCGGTCGGTGTAACCGGAATCGTTCAGGATCTCCTTGGCTATTTCGGGGTTAAATTCAAGAGTGGCTGTATCTTTATAATATTTTACGGGGGTGGGTAGGAATCCTTTGTTCGGGACCTTCCCGTATCCTAAAGTATCCAGTTTGATGATCTCCTTATAATCGATCGCAAAAGAGAGAGCCTCTCTGAATCTAAGGTCGGACATGGGTTCTTTTCGAAGGTTCATTCCAAGGAAGATCAATCCAGTGCTCAGTTCCTCAAGAAAACTAATTTGTTCGTTTGTGCGTATCCTTTTGAGATTTTGGTAGGGGTAAGATGAGGCGTAGTCGTAAAAAACGTCGATGTCTCCTCTGTCTAAGGCCAGGGAGAGGACATCGATATTCTGATACATATGGAGCTCGACGGCATCGATCTTCGGCTTTTGTCCTTTCCAGTAGGGATTTTTTACGAATTGGATCACCCCTCGGTTGAGGTCAATTTTCTTTATGAAGAATGGACCGCATCCAACGTTTTCTCCAGGATTTGTGTACTGCATGGGATTTTCGATGGTCTCCCAGATGTGTTTGGGAAGCAGACGGTGTGTAGCCATCTCCACATCCAACCGAGTGTAAGGACAACGGAACTCCACGACGACCGTTTCGTCATCTTTTACGGAAAGGCTCTCGATGGTGTCTGTCATCCATCCGGCAATGGGGCTTCTGTCTTTCAGGTATTCGATCGTGAATCGGGCATCTTCAGGGATAACCGGAAAGCCGTCGCTCCAGAATAGATCTTCCTGGAGGGAGAATTCCCACCGCTTGTAATCCGGGGAGATTGTGATATCCTTAACGATCTGGCCTATGACCTTTCCATCTGGGGTCATTTTCATGAGTGGTGGATTCGATAGTTGGGCGAATACAGACATATCGCTGTCGAGAAATATGTTGGCGGACCTTACCCTATCGGATGTGCCGATCTTGAGAATCCGGTTATCGTTATAGTGAGTGGGGTCAGCTCTTTCCATTTGAATGGCATCAAGGGAAAAAGTGAGGACACAAAAACATAGGAATATGTGCATCGACCTTGAGCAGCTTTTTCTCAGAGTCAGTGAGGACCGGTTCGTCAATTGCACTCCTTATGTATAGCTATTATTTTGATTCCAAGTCAAGGACTCTCTCCGTTCTGTGAGAATTTACAAAACCGTGACAACTGACATTCCGAGTGGTCCAATTGGTGGTTCGAAAACACGCTCGGTTTCTCCAGCGAGGGCACTTCTCTCGGATCCGGGCTTCGCTCACATCTCCAATCAGGAGGTGTGCCATGCCCGCTCAGCCCTTCTCACGGTTTTCTCCACCACACAGCTGGACCACTTAATACCGAGAAGAGTTCCTTGCTATCACGGCTTTGGAAAAGATTCTCTCTGTTCTCGAAAGGTTGCCGAGGAGAGTACCCCGGAACGGTTTTGTTTATGGCAAAATGCTCGCGTGAATGTTTCACTCTTTATGGTTGTTTGTTGTTTACAAGAAAAATAAAATTGTCTTATTATGGGTACGGAGCTTTTATCATGAAAGTTATGAGTGAATCATTGAGTTTCAGCACCAAGGGTTACAACGATATGATCGACGTCACCCAAGATGTGAATACAAAACTTGCCGGAACAGGAATCCAGGATGGCATCGTCACACTGTTCGTTCCGGGATCGACCGGTGGTTTTACGACCATCGAGCATGAGTCAGGGCTTGTGGAGGATTTCTCGGCGATGATGGAACGGTTGATTCCGCAGAGAGCCCATTACCATCACGATGCGAAATGGGGCGATGGGAATGGGTTTTCCCATGTGAGGGCCGCGCTTTTAGGTCCCTCGCTTACCGTTCCTTTCAGCCAGGGAAGGTTGAACCTCGGAACATGGCAGCAGATCATATTCGTGGATTTCGACAACCGCCCGCGTTCGCGCAACATCGTTCTGCAGTTCATGGGCGAATAACGACTGAAGCATTTTCAGAATCGTAATGAATGACATTTCAAGTGGTCCAATTGGTGGTTCGAAAACACGCTCGGTTTCCCCAGCGAATGGACTTCTCTCGGATCCGGGCTTCACTCACAATCTCCAGATTGGAGATGTGTCATGCCCGCTCAGCCCTTCTAACGGTTTTCTCCATCATTCAATTGGACCACATAATAGCGCAACACGTTCGCTGGCCATCAAGCTTTTGAAAATGCTTTTGTAATTATGTAGAATCAGTTCTCCGAAGTGACCGCATGATATAATAGAAGGCAAACTGAATTCTCATAAGACAATGACCGATATAAAGGACAAGCTTAAACATCTCAAAAAAGAGCGCGAGGCTCGCTCGAGGACGCAGAAGATCAAAGACACGTGGGCGAAAATCGACGAGGACGAAGAGGCTTTGTCTACCAAGGAAAAGCTCGAGCAGTTGATCACGCTCTCTCGTCGTGAAAAATCACCGATACCCCGAACACCTCAGTTCGACTCGCAAGAACGCGAACCTCTCCAGTTTATCGAAAATCCATACAACCTGGAAACCCGATACGGAAAGATTAAAATTTCCTCCGGATTGCAGATCAGCGGCGAAATCCTTGCCTGTTTGAGCAAGGACGACGCATTCCTCGGCTTGGACCTGTCCACAGCTCTTTTTATCGACCTCGAAACGACTGGCCTCTCGGGAGGAACGGGCACGATCCCTTTCAATGTGGGCATGGGCTATTACCGGGACGAAAAATTCTGGGTAGGGCAGTACTTCCTCGGCGATCTGTCCGAGGAAGAGCGCATGATCCAGGAAATGGCTCAGTTCTTCGAGGAGATGAACTTCCAGTCGGTGGTGACCTATAACGGCAAAAATTTCGACATCCCCCTGCTCGAAACGAGATTTATCCTCCACCGCCAGCCATTTCCGTTGAGCGGTCTCCCTCATCTAGATTTTATGTATCCTGCGCGGAACCTATGGAAACATAAATACGACAACTGCCGGCTTTCTTATCTGGCCCTGGAAGTTGTTCGGACAGGACGGACTGAGGACATCCCTTCGGCAGAGGTTCCTTGGCGCTATTTTCAGTACCTCCAGACAGGGAATTATGACCTCATCGAGCCAGTCCTATACCACAATCAAGAGGATATCCTGTCTTTATTGGGAGTGGTCATAGCGGGTGCTTCGATCTTTGTGGAGGAAGGGGAGGAGTGTCTGGGCGATGCCATGGATTTTTACGGGGCGGGAAATGTTCTGGAAAAGATCGGCGACACTGAAAGATCTGTGCAGTTCTATGAAAAAGCCCTGAGCGGCAATCTCTCCGCCGATGTCACCACAATGGCTAAAATGAAGCTTTCTTATTTCTTCAAGAGGAATCAGGATTGGGACAAGGCAGTGGCGATCTGGAGGGAGATCACATCCTTGGAGAACATCACGGCCGGACATCTTTTCTCCTTCAGAGAACTCGCCATGTATCTCGAACACAGAGAAAAGAATTATGAGGAGGCCATCAAGGTCGCTGAAGAAGGTTACGTCCTTTCACGCGGCGTCTCTGTGTATTACGAACAGGACTTCGAACACCGCCGCGCCCGCCTCAAACAAAAGATCAAAAAACAATCCGCAAAATAAAATGGGGACTGGCTCTAAAAAAAGGGGATAGGTCTAGATAATGGGGATAGGCTCGTTTTTGCGTAAGCAAAAAGGTGCCTGTCCCCGATGTTTTAAAAGGCTCCTGTCCCCATTTCTTCATTCATACCGGAGGGAGTCGATGGGATTGGCGGTGGCGGCCCTCATCGATTGATAGCTGACTGTCGTCATCGCGATCGCCAGTGCCAATGTCGCCGATAAGACAAAAGGCCACACGCCTATATCGGTCCGATACGCAAAATCCGCAAGCCATTTGTGCATCCCGAAATACGCCAGCGGCCAGGCAACGACATTGGCCATGACCACCCACTTGGAAAATTCCTTGGATAGCAACAACAAAATTCCACCGACCGATGCACCCAACACCTTCCTTACACCGATCTCCTTTGTCCTCTGCTCGGCCATAAACGCAGCCAATCCAAAAAGCCCCAAACACGCGATGAAGATTCCCAATCCCGCAAAATACCCGATCGTCTTGGCCAGGCGTTCCTCATTTTGATAGATCCTGTCCAAAAGATCATCCACGAAGTGAAAATCAAAAGGAAATTCAGGGGAAAATTCCATCCAGGTTTTTTCGATATGGGCGATCGTTGCCGGCACATTTTCCGAGGATATTTTGACACTGGCCATCCAGTGCCACCCATCGTTCCAGCCGAACATCTGGGGCTGGATCGGAAATCGCAGTGTCTGGTAGTGAAAATCCTTGACGACACCGATGACTTCCACATCTTTTACAGGGAAGGACGATCCTCCCAGGTCGTCGTGGTGAAGGATCGTTCCCACCGGTTCTTCCAATCCCAGGGTCCGTACCGCGGTCTCGTTCAGAAGACACTTTCTAAACTGATCGGTCGACCTCTCCCTCGAAAAGTTCCGGCCGGCCACGAGTTCCAGACCGTACACATCGAGATATTCCGGATCCACAGTGAAGATGGCATAGCCGCTCCTCTCGCCCCTGTACTCAAAGCCTTCCCAGTTGTAGACAAGCCCGGGCCGTCCCTGGGAATAGGTCACCTTTTGGATCTGGGGATACTGCATCAATCGTTCTCTGAAGGCGTCTTTGTTTTTGCGAACGTTCCTGTTCCTGGCGAACTCCATATAAATGATGTGCTCTTTTTCAAAGCCAAGATCTTTATTCTTTATATACTGGAGCTGCTTCAACACGATTGTCGTGGCGATGATCAATATAATGGAGATGGCGAACTGGAAGCTGATAAGAACCTTGCGAAACACACCGGACCTCACACCCTTGGTCCTCTCTCCTTTGAGTACGGCGACAGGACGGAAAGCCGAAAGATAAAACGCGGGATAAATGCCTGCCATAATACCCACAAGGATTGCTCCAACGATAAAAATGCAAAGCACTGAAGGATGCCAAAAATAATCCATGGAAAGCCTGCGTTGGATCAATCGGTTGAATTCCTGAAGGAATGTTGACGCCAAACCTATTGCAACGACAAAAGAGATCAAGCTAAAAAGCACAGACTCGCCCAAAAATTGGGTCACAAGCCGCTTTCGTGTGGACCCCACCACTTTTTTAATCCCCACCTCCTTGGCTCTTAGCGAAGCCCGCGCCGTCGATAGATTCAAAAAATTCACACATGCGATGAGCAGGATAAAAAGAGCAATCGCCATGAACGTATAAACCATGGGTTTATTCCCTTGATTGCCCCACGCATTCCGCGAGAAATAGATCTCTTTCGCAGGATAGAGATCAAAGGCGAAATCCACCTTCCAAATCTCTTTGAGTGTGTCATGAAACAGATCCGTGATCTTTCCCGCCACAGCGGCTCGATCGTGTGTCTCAGGTAACAAAACATATGTCGCTAAGTTCCAGGAATCGAAGCTATCCAGCTCGCTCTGGCCGATGATCTTTCCCAGGTTTTCGAACGGCGCCAGCACATCGAACCTTAGATGCGTGCGCTCGAGGTCTTTGATCACTGCGGTCACATGGTATTCATGACGGTTGTTCACCATGAGCGTCTGCCCGACGGCTTCGTCATTGCCGAATATCCGCTGCGCGAAACTCTCTGTGAGGACCAAGGCAAAGGGATCGTCCAGAGCAGTCTTAGGATTTCCCGCAATAAAATAAAATGTGAAAACGTCGAACACCGAGGAATCCGCCCAACCGAAGTTTTTTATCACGAATGTTTTTTCTCTGCTGGGATCATTGCCCGGCAAGTATTTCATCAGATAGTCATGCCGATATTTAAAGCGCACGACCTTCTGCGCCTCGGGGATATTTTCCGCGATCAATTTACCCACAGCCGGAGCCGTCGAGAGCTGGCGCATGTTTTCGCCCTGCACGCGATAGATGCGGTCTAATTTTTTTTCATGCTTATCCACGCTGAACTCATGTTGCACATAAAGAGAGATCAGCATAAAAACAGCGATGCCTAACGTGAGTCCTGCGAAATTGATGAAAGAATACCCCTTGTGTTTTTTGATATGACGGCCGAATACTCTAAGATAATTCCCGCTCATTGCGAAACTCCAGTAAAGTGTATTTTTAAAGAAAGAGGGAAGAGCCGCCGGTATCTGAAGCCAGTAGCTCAGGCGCGCTCTGAAGGGACTTACTTCCCGATACATAGACACGAACTGCTCCTCCAGGTCACCTATGGCTCCGTATCGGATGTCGCTGTCGATGATCCGTTCGAGAATCCACCGGGCGATCCGGGGTGATTGAGGTGATTTTGTCATGTTCATACTTCTATTTCATCCAGCTTAACTCTCGAATTTTTGGGGGGAGATTCCGTCCCAAATCATACTCTGGACGCGGTAGAGCTCAGCCAGTGCGTCTTTCCCTTTTTTGGTGACACGGTAGTAAACCTTGGCTCGCCCGCCCCGTTCCGGAGTCGGGTCCCCTTTGAAGGATGTCACATAACCGTTCTTTTGCAGACGCCCTAGGGGACCATAGATCGCTCCCAGCAGCCATTTTTTCCCGGTCGCTTTTATGACCTCTTCCCGGATGGTCATTCCGTAGGCCTCATCACCCAGCCGATAGATCGCCAGCAGGATGATCTCTTCGATACGCGAAAGTAACTTCATCGTCTTGTCCCTTCACTATATCTATACGTTTTTTGATAAAATTGGTTGCCGACAAAATAAAAAAAAGGAAAAAAAAGGGGACTATCACCTTTTTCCAGGGATGAAGCAAAAAGGGGACTGTCACCTTTTTTGAGGAAACTTGGGAACGGATCTATTTTTTTCCCCAAATTTTTTCTTATCGCTCACAACAATCCATGCTACTATATTCTCTTTAATAAATTCTCGGCCATAATGCTTTACAATTTTTGCCAAAGGAACCTATCATGAAAGCCATGCTCCTTAACGAATTTGCCCTCATCGAGCAAAACCCTCTCGAATTGACCGATATCCTCAGACCAAAACCCGGTCCCCAAGAGATTCTCATCCGCATCCATGTCTGTGGCGTCTGCCACACAGACCTCCACACTGTCGAGGGCGAGCTTCCTGAAGTCAAGCTTCCCATAATCCCCGGTCACCAAATCGTAGGAATCGTAGAAAATAAAGGCGAAAACACCTCCCGATTCAAGGAAGGAGATAGAGCCGGAGTGGCATGGCTCTATTCCACTGAGGGCGATTGTAAATATGCCCAACAGGGCAAAGAGAACCTTTGCGACAATGCCCGCTTCACAGGATACCATGTCAACGGTGGCTACGCAGAATACATCACCATTTCCGAGAAGTTTGCCTATCCTATTCCGTCCATCTTTTCCGACGAGGAGGCCGCCCCTCTCCTCTGCGCAGGGATCATCGGCTACAGGGCGCTTCGACAAAGTGAGATCGAGCCCGGACAACGCCTCGGCCTCATCGGATTCGGTGCTTCCGCCCACGTCTCCATCCAGGTGGCGGTTCACTGGGGATGCGAGGTTTACGTTTTCTCGCGCAGTGAAGAACACCGCCGACTGGCCCGAAAACTGGGAGCGACGTGGACAGGCACTTCCAAAGACGACCCCCCTCACAAACTCGACAGCATCGTGAATTTCACTCCCGCAGGCCCCACAGTCCTGGATGGGATGAGACTCCTGGACAAAGGAGGAACGCAAGCCCTAGCCGGAATATACATGTCCCCGATCCCGGAGATGGATTACATGAAATATCTCTACCACGAGCGCACACTCCGCAGCGTGGCCAATGCCACCCGCCAAGACGGCAACCAACTCCTCAAGATCGCTGCAGAGATCCCCATCAAAACCACCACGCAACTCTTCCCCCTCGAAGACGCGAACAAAGCCCTGCAGCTCCTCAAGGACAGTAAGATCGACGGTGCCGCCGTCCTGAAGATCACCCCTTGATCGGGAAGAATTCAGTCCTTATGAGCGAGCAATCAACAGCCTAAGTGACAAGATTCCGCAGCCCCCATCACATCCAAGCGTTGATTCAATGGTTAATAGACTCCATCACCAGCCTCAGAAATTCCATCCGGTTCCATTTGTTTGATAAAAGATCTGATGCTGTCCGCACAATGACAATATCTTCGCCGGGAATGACGAATATATTCTGATTGAGAAGGCCTTGTGCATAAAAGACGTCATCGGGGACGATCGACCCAGAGTTCCCCTCGGAATCCGGAACGAGCCACCACTGGTAACCGTAAAAATCGACGTCCTCCGATACAGGCCGTACGGATTCATCCACCCACCCCCCACTCACGATCTGCTCTCCGTCCCACAATCCTTTATTCAGATACAGATGGCCGAACTTGGCAAATTCTCTCACCGTTGCATCGATTCCCCAACCTCCTATGGTATGTCCCGCAGGGTCGCTTTCCCAGCTTATGCCGGACATCCCGATGGGAAGAAACAAATTGTCGTATCCAAATTCATAGGCGGTTCTTCCCGAAGCCCTCTCGATGATGCCCGAAAGAAGCATAGAATCCCCGCTCGAATACCGCCAGTGTGTACCCGGTTCATGCGTGAGAGGTTTGTTGAGGACATATTGGATGTAATCATCCGACAGGATCATCTGAGGCACATCGGACATTAGGTCGACCTCGGATTCGTTCCACTCGAGCCCTGAACTCATCTGCAGAACATGTTCTGTCGTGATGCGTTTCTTTTCGCTTTGAGGGAGGATTACGAATTCCGTCTCTGCAACTGTTAAAACATTCCCATCTAGAATCCTTCCCCTCACCCTGAAACCCTTTTTTTGCAACAGCTCCGGATAATAGTTATAGATCGGAATGTCTACGCTCTGCAGGATTTCCTGATCGAGTGCAATGCCTATAAGAGCACTCATGAAGCTCTTGGCCATGGAGTAACTCTCGAAACGGGTGTATTGACTCTCTCCATCAAAATATGACTCGCCGACGATATATCCTTTCCGGATGATGACGATTCCCCTCGTGAACATCCCCGGATCGGCCACATAGTCGTAAACCTCGAGCAGTTTTTTTGAATCAACTCCAACCTCTTCCGGACGGCAGCCTCTCCAGCCTGTTGTCGGCCAGTACTCTCCCTGATATTTCCCCTTGGCGAGAAAATCGTCCCTGGATTGTATTTTCCCTCCAAAGCCGCTCACATTTGTCGCAAAAACAATCGCTAAAAGGAAACACACCCCTGAACAAGCTGTTTTGATATGCGTCATGATCATCCTCTTCCTATTGTGTTCTTCCAAATTTCCAGTCCCGTATTGTACCATAATGTTTTCAGATATCGGGAATATTGCAAATTTATGCTCTTTCGGCTATATTTATTAGGCTTTTGTGGGAGTCAGAATTAAAAGGATAACCACATAGGCAGGCCTAATCTAGGCGATGAAATAGACTTCAATAAGGTGCGCCCGTAGCTCAGCTGGATAGAGCGACTGACTACGAATCAGTAGGTCGGCAGTTCGAATCTGTCCGGGCGTACTACTTTTCCCCTGAAAACTCCTGATTTTGTATTAGCCTGAGTCAATTAAACTGAGTCATTTTCAGTCCTTTTGTCCACACCGTGTCCACACGGATGTTTAAGAGAGGTATACTTGCAGGAGACGCATCGGACTCAAAATCCAGTTCACTTCACGGTGAGTGTGGGTTCGACTCCCTCCTCCGGCACTCTTGTTTCCCCTGTTGTTTGCCCTGGTTTTGATAATTTATAGTCTTTCTGAGATTAACAACCATTACCAAAGTTTCAGTATTATTAACAATTTTTCGTTCCAAATACGTTCCAAAAATGCTGTAAATTTATGAGCAAATAGACCAATGGACTTCGAATCAGATTCAAGCATTTTTGCTAACCTCCTGAAAACAAAGTAATAGTCAATCTTTTCAGCAACTTAACTGATTATCTGTAGGTATGTGGAAGTATACCAAAGTATATGGAAATATACCTCGGATGGTCACAATTTGGTCACAATTTGTGCTTCATATCACTTGTTCTTTAATTTGACAATGCTTTTAATCATTGGTATCTTTTTTAAGGCTAGCTTAAAGGGGACAAAGTGGCCACTAAATGTCCTAAATGTCATTCAGATAATCCAGACGATAGTGTATTTTGCGGCAAATGTGCCACTCCACTTAAACCATCTGAGGAGATCCCCTCCCTTACAAAAACTCTGGAAACTCCTGTCAAGCAGCTCATCACTGGCTCTTTCTTTGCAAACAGGTACGAGATCCTTGAAAAGCTGGGTAAAGGCGGGATGGGAGAAGTCTATAGAGTAAAGGATAAGACGCTAAATGAAGAAATGGCTCTTAAGGTCCTGAAGCCCGAAATAGCTGAACATGAAGGAACAATCGAACGATTCAAGAATGAATTGAAGCTGGCCCGTAAGATTAGTCACCGAAATGTCTGCCGCATGCACGATCTTCATGAAGATGAAGAAATTCCATTTATCACAATGGAGTATGTGAGGGGAGAAAACTTAAAAGGTCTCATCAAAAGAAAAGAGAAGTTACCAGAAAAGGACGCCATTACTTTGGCTAAACAAGTATGTGGAGGACTTGCGGAAGCACACGAGTTAGGAGTTATTCATCGTGATCTAAAGCCTCAAAATATAATGGTGGATGATAAGGGTAATGCGAAGGTGATGGACTTCGGTATTGCCCGCTCGATTGAAGCCGATGGAGTTACACAGACTGGAGTGATGATTGGAACGCCGGACTACATCTCCCCAGAGCAAGCAGAAGGACAGGAAGCAGACCACAGATCGGATATTTATTCCCTGGGCGTCATCCTTTATGAGATGGTGACGGGGACGCTTCCATTTAAGGGAGATACAGCTTTGAGTGTGGCTTTGAAGCACAAAGCCCAATTGCCATCAGACCCGAGGAAGCTGAATCCGGAGATGTCCGATGACCTGAGCCGATTGATTCTGATATGCATGGAAAAGGATAGAGAGAGAAGGTATCAGACTGCCAAAGAGCTTCTTGATGACTTGAGAAACATAGAGGAAGCCTTTCCCCTTGGAACGAAAATTCGTCCCAGGCGGGAGGCTTTCCTTTCAACGCTGATCCAAAAAAAGATATTTATCCCTGCGGTGGCTTTGCTGGTGACTGCAGCCATCATTCTGGTTCTTTTCCTGCCACGAGGTCCAAGCCTGGACCCAAACCGAGTTGTGGTGGCTGTTTTTGAAAATCAGACTGGTGATCCCAAGCTGGATCCCATTGGCCGCATGGCTGCTGACTGGATCACACAAGGATTATCCCAAACCGGCGTTGTTGATATAGCGCCTTTACCACAGTCCGACACCTTTGAAGGTTTTAAAGAAAGTAAAAATCCTATCCGGTCTCTTGCTGAGAAAACTGATGCAGGGAAGGTGATCTCAGGATCATATTATCTTCAGGAAGAAAATATCAGCTTTCATGCCCAGATTACAGATGCCCGAAAAGGAAAGCTTCTCAGTGCTCTGGATCCGGTGATTGGAAAAGTTGATGATCCAGTCAGAGCGATTGAATCATTACGTCAGGGGATTATGGGAGTCCTGGCATCTTTGTCATCTTCTTTTGATGAAATGACTTCTGGATTGCTCGATTTGGGAATGAAACCGCCCACTTACGAAGCCTATCAAGAATATTTAGATGGCGACAAGGCTTTCTATCGGGGTGAATTCAGGAAAGCTATTGAATATTACACCCGTGCTACAGATTTGGATCCAGATTTTACTGTGCCAAAAATATGGACCGGATGGGCCTATATTAACCTAGGGAAATATACTGAGTTAGAGCGTCTCATCAACGAGTTAGATAAATCTCGTGATAAACTCATCCCCAATTATCGACACACACTGGATTACTTTGCAGCTTTGCTCCG
>JASFEP010000101.1:0-12136 GCA_050124775.1 Candidatus Aminicenantota bacterium | reverse complement strand
AGCTGGGAAGAGGGGGCATGGGAAAAGTTTATAAAGCTCTGGATACAGAGATAAGGGAGAAAATCGCTCTCAAGCTCATAAAACCCGAGATTGCCGTGGATAAGAAGACGATCGAGCGCTTCCAGAACGAGTTAAAATTCGCCCGCAAAATCAGCCATAGAAACGTCTGCCGCATGTATGACCTGAACAAAGACGCAGGCGCCTACTACATCACCATGGAATTCGTGTCCGGAGAAGATTTGAAGAGGTTCATTCGAAGGTCGGGGCGTTTGACCATCAGCAAAGGAATCGACATCGCCAAACAGATCTGCGAGGGATTGGACGAGGCGCATCGCCTCGGCGTCGTGCATCGTGACCTAAAACCGGGCAATATCATGATAGACGATGACGGCAATGCCCGGATCATGGATTTCGGGATAGCCAGGTCCGTCGAGGGAAAAGGCATCACCGGAGCGGGAGTCATGATAGGGACTCCCGAGTACATGTCTCCCGAACAGGTTGAGGGGAAAGACATCGACCGGCGTTCGGATATCTATTCTCTGGGTGTTATCCTCTACGAAATACTCACGGGCAGGTTGCCTTTTGAAGGCGAGACGGCATTGAATGTCGCAGTCAAGCAAAAGACCGAAACTCCCAAGGATCCCAGAGAATACAACGACCAGATCTCCGAGGACTTGAGCCTTGTGATCATCAAATGCCTGTCGAAGGAAAAGGAGAAAAGATATCAGAGCGCGAGTGAACTTCGCTCAGAGCTTACAAACATCGAAGAAGGCCTTCCGACGACTGAAAAAGCGATGCCGGAGAGAAAACCATTAACCTCGAGAGAGATTACGGTAACGCTCGGAATAAAAAAACTTCTTGTCCCGGCCTTGATTTTTGTGGGTGTGGTCGTCATTACGCTTATTATGTGGAAACTCCTTTCTAAAAATAGAACCGTCCCCGTTCCGACCGACAAGCCTTCGCTGGCTGTCATGTATTTCGAGAACAATACCGGCGATGACAACCTGGAGCATTACAGGAAGGCCATTTCTGATTTATTGATCACCGACCTTTCGCAATCCAAGCATCTCAAAGTTCTGAGCGGATCGAAGCTTTTTAATATTCTGAGAGAACTCAATCTGCTTGAGGAAAAGAGCTATTCCTCGAACGACCTGGAGAGAGTCGCCGCTCGCGGAGGAGTCAAAAATATATTGTTGGGAAGCTACACCAAGGCCGGCGATACATTCAGGATCAACATGAATCTCCAGGATGCAAGCACATCGGAACTCGTGGCATCGGAAAGGGTCGAAGGAAAAGGCGAAGAAAGCATCTTTTCGATGGTCGACGACCTGACGCATAAAATCAAAGCGAACTTTAGCCTGAGCCCGGAACAGATCAGCACGGATATCGATAAAGACGTCAGGCAGATCACAACAAGCTCGCCGGAAGCGTATAAATATTACATCGAAGGCTCGGGGCATTTCGACGATGGAGACTTTGCAAAAGCCATCGAATCCTATAAAAAAGCGATCGGTGTCGATCCCGAGTTTGCCACGGCCTACCGCTCCATGGCAATGGCGTATTACAATACGGGTCTTTTCGCCGAGGGGCGCAAATACGTACAGAAGGCTTTCGAATACAGCGACCGCATATCCGACCGAGAGCGGTACCGCAATGAAGCGGAATACTACAGGCTAGCCGAACGAACCAGCGACAAAGCGATCGAAGCATATCTTAAACTCTTGGAGCTTTACCCTGATGATAATGCGGGAAGGAATAACCTGGGTATCTTATACGATGAGCTTGAACAATGGGACAACGCCATTGAACAACTCGAACTGGCCATCTATAAATACAAAGATGATGGATTTCAGCCATACATGAATCTTGCCGAGGTCTACATGGCCAAAGGATTGTATGAGAAGGCGAAAGAAATTTTAGAGTTATACCTCGATGAAATTTCAGATAATGCATTTATTCGCTTTTGCTTATCTCGAGTGTATTTACTGGAAAGAGATTACGCGAATGCCAGAAATGAATTGAATAGAAGTATAGACCTGAATCCTGATTTTTCATTCGCTTATTTCACCAGAGGGATGTTCTATCAATGTCAGAGCGACAGGGCAAATGCATATGAGGATTATAATCATCTTTTTAACTCCAAACTGCCCTCTGCAAGGCTTATAGGCAATATGGGATTGGTAAATTTATACATCAACCAAGGAAACTTCCAAAAAGCGAAGCTCCAGGCGAATCAGGGGATCGAACTGGCAAAAAATTTTAAACAGCTCGATTGGGAGACATGGTCCAGATTTTCATCAGCATATGCGCATTTCAGAACTGGTGATTTTGAAAAGGCTCTGGAAGAGATCGAGAAAGCTTTGACGATCGCTCGGGAAACAGAAAATTTAAGCACCCAAAGGAGCGCGCATTTGTTGAAAGGATTCGTGTATGTGCACAGCCACCAACTCGATGAGGCCCAAAAAACTGGGGATCAACTCGATGCCCTCACCCAAATAGGATCGAACAAAAAGGCAGTCAGACAATCCTACCTCCTCAAAGGTGCGATAGAGAGCAAAAAAGGGAATTTTTCTTCCGCCGTCAAGCTGATCGATGATGCTATCGCTCTGTTGCCTTTTGAGCGTGAGTTCTCAGATAATCATGCGATATTTCTCGAGACTTTGGCTGATACCTATTACAGATCAGGAGATCTGGACAAGGCATCGGAGACATATGAAAAAATAATTATCCTCACGTTAAGCAGAATCCAAAATGGCGATATTTATGCTAAAAGTTTCTACAGGCTCGGTGAGATAAGCGAGGAACAGGGGAACACAGCCAAAGCCATAGAGAACTACGAGAAATTCCTCAACCTTTGGAAGGATGCGGATCCGGGAATTGCAGAAGTCGAAGATGCGAAGAAGAGGCTTGCGAATTTAAAGAATTGATTTGGATTAATTGAACAAGGAATTCGGAACCTCGAGATTAGAGAGCCGCTCTATTTATGTACCGTTACACAGACTTTCTTCAATTGCTCAGCCGCTTCTGGAGTCAAATGCATAAACTCCAGTCCTGCTGTAAAGAGAGCATCGGATCCTTCCGGCAGTTTGGATGTCCAGCGCACTTTGGCGACTGCCGCAATGGCATTTCCATCGGGCAGATAGAACTCCATCTCCAATTCTCTGCCTATTTTTAATTTCTCATCGCAGCTAATACGCACACCTCCCAAACTGATATCATGAATGGCACGTTTTCTCGGGGCGATTCTAGGTTCTCGATAATAAACATCCGCCTTTACCCTCGGGAAAAGCCTTCGCTCGATTCCCTCTCTACGTTTTTCCGTCATGTGATCACCGTCTTAAAAGTTTCGAAAATGCTGATTTCCAACCATCCTTTGAGTCGGCGAAGGCAGTATGGAAGTTGAATCTTTGATTTAAGATAAAAAACTAATAAAATTTGCTGCACATAGAAGGACAAAACTGAAAATTATTCATATCTCAAACTGTCGACGGGATTAGAGTAGGCGGCTCTAACGATTTTTGCCCCCACCGCAAAAAATGCAATAACAATAGCAGTTACTCCCGAAGCAAAGAAGATCCACAAAGCTATACCTGTCCTGTAGGCATAATTATTCAGCAAACTCGCCATCAGAAAATAAGCGATCGGCCATGCGATGAGGTTAGATACGAGTAGAAGCCACAGAAAATCCTTGGAGATCATCATCAAAATATTGACAATCGATGCGCCGAGGATTTTTCGAATACCGATCTCTTTTGTCCGCTGTTCGGCTGTGAAGGAAGCCATCCCGAAAAGCCCGAGACAGGAGATAAAAATTGCTAAGAACGTGAAATACTTATAAATATTTCCCCTGCGCAGGTCGCCGCTGTACTGACTGTTGAACACATCGTCCAAAAATCTATACTCAAAAAGACTGTTGGGCGCAAATTCAGCCACTTTCTTCTCTAAAAAGGCCAGAGTTCCGGGGATGTCATTCGGACCGATCTTGACAAAAACATAACTGTGGGAACCGTGCCTCTGGGACAATGTGAAAATGACGGGTCCGATCTCGGTATGGAGGGAGTTTGCGTGGAAATTTTTTACGATGCCGATGATTTTCCCCTCATCCTCCCAGCAGGAAAACATCTTTCCGATCGGCGATTCCAATCCCGTGATCCTTAAGGCCTCTTCGTTAAGAATGTAATTCTTCACATCTGTCGCATACTCTTCCGAAAAACTTCGCCCCTGGATAATTTTCATGCCGAGAGTTTCAAAATAGTCATAGTCTACAGATGCATCCGTCATGGTCACATAATCGTCAGGGCCTTTGCCCTCCCAATAGACAGGATTAAAATGTCCGATCCCCGTCGGATATCTCCGGGCCGCCGAGACGTTGATCACATTCGGATTTCGTTTGCACTCATGCTTGAACGATCTGTAGTTACTTCTCAGCTCGTTTGTCATAGAAATTGCGGCCACATGATCCCTGTCTAAACCGATGTCTTTATTCCTTATAAAATCGAGCTGTTTGTACATGATAACGGTCCCGATGATCAAAACGATGGTTGCTGTGAATTGGCTAACGACCAGGATCTTTCTTAAAACAAAGCCACCAGAGCCAGGCCGTAATTTTCCTTTCCCTAGAATATTTGCCGGCTTAAAAGATGAAAGCATAAATGCCGGATAACTGCCAGACACCAAACCCGTAAAGAGAACGATCCCAACTAAAAGTAAAATTGTCGATATATTGCCGGCAATGTCCAATGTCAACTGTTTTTCTGCAAGGTTATTAAAAGCTGGCAGGAGCAGGAAAACCAAACCGACTGCCACCAACAGCGCCAGAGCCGATAGAATCAGCGATTCTCCGATAAACTGCCTGATAATATTGGCCCTCTCGGCTCCCACAACTTTCCTCATTCCGATCTCTTTGGCCCGGGTGTTGGACCTGGCCGTGGAAAGGTTTATGAAATTTATGCAGGCAATGATCAGGATGGCGATGGCGATCGTTAAAAAAATGTAAACATAAACGATCGGGTCGGTCCCGTTTAATGAATAGAGATGAACTTTGGAGAGAGGTCGGATATGAAGAAAAACTTTCTGATTTGTTCTTTTATCATGTTCATCGACGAATCCGGAAATCTTTTCAGCGAAGCTCTCGATGTCGACGTTTTTTTCGAGGAGCGCATATGTTCTGGCTTCATAAGACCAGCTGACATGTCCCCTCTCCCCCAAAAGTTCCATCGAAGCGAGAAAATCGAACTGCAGATGCGAATTGGAGGGGACATCTTTAAGGATGCCTGTCACGATCAGCTCGAGGCGGTTGTTGATCATGAACGACTTTCCGATCGGATCTTTTGTTCCAAAATATTTTGCAGCAGCACTTTCTGTTAAAACGATAGACTCGCGGCTCGATAGGACCGTCTCCGGAGTGCCCTTAATGAGCGGAAACGTGAAAATCTTCAAAAAGTCCTCATCCACAAGTCCCCCACGCTCGTTAAACATTTTATCCTCATGTTTGAGGAGCCAGTACCTGTAGCAAAATCTCGCAATCTGTCGGACCTCCGGATATTGTTCTTTGAACACCGCAGCCAGTGCCAGAGGATTGGAAGACACTTTAATGTTTTGGAGTTCAGGGATAGTCTGGTATATATCGCTGTAGTTCTTGTGGAATTTATCATAGCTCAGCTCATCCTGAACCCACAAGAGGATAAGGATGCAGCAGGCCATCCCGACGGCCAAACCCATGATGTTGATGAAAGAATAGGTCTTGTTGTTCTTAATGTTTCTCCATGTAATTTTGAAATAGTTTTTAAGCATGGCAGCTCCTATAAATATCGATAGTTTGGAATAGGCAGCAAGGGCATAGCCGACCTGGGCCCAGTACCAGAGGAGGGCGCGGATCCTTCCATAATCGCGAGCTCTCTCTTTAAACTCTTCGCAGCAATCTCCGGAGGCCGCATGGTCCTCTTCATAGCGCTTCAAATGGGAGAGAAGCTTCTGTCCCAGTTTAGGCGGTCTATGTTTGGCTTTACGCATTATCCTTTGTTCGATCCTCAGTTTCCACGGATTTCAGGGATACTCTCCCATATAGCACGATGGAGACTGTAAGAATCCTTTAAGGCGTCTATCCCCTTCGAGTTCAGTTCATAGTATATCCGCGGCCTCCCGCCTCTTGCAGACGATGTCGTTCCTTTTGTCTTTGTGACATAACCTTTGCGCAAAAGCTGGTCGAGAGCATTGTAGAGCGTCCCGTACATCAATCGCTTCCCTGTCAATTTTTCGACTCGTTTCCGGATGGAAACACCGTAAGCTTCGTCTTTAAGGGCAACGATAGCGGCCATTATCATCTGCTCTAATAGCGTGAGTTCTTTCATGGTTTATTATCCTGAACAAAATTTTTAATCATGAAACCCATATCCTCTATCGGTTTTACGTAACTTACACATAAGATAATACGTACAACACGTATTAAGGTTGCGAGACTCTGGAAAAAAAATCGAAAAATGGGGACGGGCCTCAAGAAGTATTAGATAATAAATAAGTTAATTAGTATTTCTTGCTAAAAAATCGGCTTAAATGGACATTTTCTAGGGTAAAAACATGCATCTTAGCGGAAATATTTACTTATCTTAGAGCAACAATTCTTAGACAATGCATTTCACCCATAAAATAGTGGATCTAAGGCGGTTTTTATGCCGAAAATTTAACTTAATTTATTTATTTTGAATTATTTGTTGTGGCCCGTCCCTAATTTCTCCGTCCCTAATTTCTTCCCCTAATTTCTTCCCCGTCCCTAATTTCTTCCCAAATTTCCCCAAAAAATTCGGACTGTCCCCTTTTTTTTTAAAAAATAATTGCAAACCTTCTGTGTTGACGGAGCGTATTACATATAAGTACTTACAATAAACAGAAATCAGAGGCGAAGCTATGATCAAGCTTTCAAAGAACGAAGAATTCATATTGCTCTCCATATGGAAACTCGAAGACAATGCCTATGGTGTTACCATCAGGCGCGAATTCATAAGGGCTGCAAGACGCACTCTGCACTATGGATCTCTCTATAACACTCTCGAGCTGCTCATCCGCAAAGGATTGGTCAATTGTTGGGAAAGCCAACCTGATTCAAAGAGAGGGGGCCGGAGAAAGAAACTCTACTTTCTAACAGATAAGGGGAAACGGGCATTGAAGGAGGCCCAGGCTGTCTATCGATCTGTGTGGCAGAAAGTCCAGGATCTCAAATTCGAAGAGAAATGAACGATGACGACTCGAAATCGTAAGCCTTCCCGTTTTGCTTGGTGGATATTGGAGAAATTCTTCATCTATTCTGATAGATATCTCATAAAAGAAGATCTAGAGGAAGAATATCTGGCAATTTTACAGGCACAAGGAACGTACAAAGCCCAGAGATGGATCTGGCAACAAACCCTCTTCGCTCTTGGCTTTTATCTGAGATACCTTTCCATCTGGAGAAATATTATGGTGAAGAACTATTTAAAAATAACTATTCGGAACATTAAAAAGCACAAGGGATATTCCTTTATCAATATCTCAGGGCTTGCTGTCGGCATGGCCTGCTGCATATTGATTCTTTTGTGGGTCAAGGACGAATTGAGCTATGATCGGTTCCATGAAAACGTGGATACGATCTACCGCGTGACCGAACATCAGTATAACTCAAGCGGGGATTATTTCCCCGTAGCGGTGACTCCATGGCCTCTTGCCGAAGCGCTGAAGAATGATTTCCCGGAGGTCATCGAATCCACCCGGTTAAGGATCTTGGCCGGCCTATTGGTGAGTTATAAGGAAAAAAAGTTCTATGAGAGAGATTTGGTTGCCGCAGACCCGAGCTTTCTGAAAATGTTTTCTTTTCCGTTGCTCGAAGGTGATAGAACGACCGCTTTGACTGAGCCGAATACCATCCTGATCACAGAAGACGCAGCTGGCCGGTATTTCGGGACTGAAGATCCGATCGGGAAAATATTGACCTTTCATAATACATACGATTTTAAGGTCACGGGCGTCCTGGAAGACGTTCCCCATAATTCCCATATCCAATTCGATTTTTTGCTTCCCTTCGAATCGACATTGCGGGAGTTTGGCTGGACGGATTCTTGGGGCACAAACAACTACACAACATACATTCAGATTGCTGATAACGCATCCCTCCAACATATCTCAGCTAAAATCTCTGAATACTTGAAAAAGATCAATGAACAGACCCGAACAAAACTGGTCCTGCAGCCGCTCACGGATATCCATTTACACTCCGATTATGCCATTGACTTATACGGACACACAGAGAACACAGCCATCTACGTTTATGCCTTTTCAGCGATCGCGTTGTTTGTTCTTCTGATTGCATGCATCAACTTCATGAATCTGAGCACAGCCCGGTCCGAAAAACGCTCGAAAGAGGTCGGTTTAAGAAAAGTTGTCGGGGCAAGCAGGCTCAACATTATTTCCCAATTTTATGGCGAATCGTTGTTTCTGACATTAATATCCTTTGTCAGCGCCATTGTGCTTGTCTATCTCTTGCTTCCTGTCTTTAACAATGTATCTGGGAAGCTGCTCGCCTTCGATTCTATGAGGGAACCGGTCATTTTAATAGGACTCATCGGTTTGATGTTGATCACCGGGATAGTATCAGGCAGTTATCCTGCTCTGGTTCAGTCATCTTTCAAACCGGTGGATTCAATAAAAGGCATCGTGCGGAAGGCATCATCCAGACCCGGAAAATCCCTATTCAGACGGACACTGGTCGTGACTCAGTTCACCCTCTCGATTATGCTTATCGTGGGTACTCTTATCGTGCATAAACAGATCCATTATATGCTGGGCAAGAAATTGGGGTACGAAAAGGAATCGATGGTCTATTTTGTCAAGAGAGCTAACGTGAGATCACAGTACGATGCTTTTAAATCAGAGCTTCTCAGCGATCCGAATATTACCGGAGTCACGGCCTCATCAGATGTTCCTACCTACACCGTCCACTCGACCAGTGCATTTTCCTGGGAGGGGAAAGATCCAGAGACAAATTTCTTGATTCACCAGTTTTCTGTCGATTATAACTATATCAAAACATTTAATATGAACATCATCGCAGGTCGCGATTTTTCGAAGGATTTTCCGGTGGATGCATCCACACAGTCCTTTATCGTCAATGAAACAGCCGTCAAAGCAATGGCACTAGAAAATCCAATTGGATCTAAGTTTATGCTGTACAGGAATAGCGGACAGATCGTCGGAGTCGTGGCAGATTTTCATTTTAAATCTCTGCAGAAAGAGATCGAGCCGCTTGTATTAAGGATAGAGCCTCAGAGGGATAGCTATGTTTTCGTTAAATTTAAGTCAGGGAAGGCCAAAGAAGTGATCGCCTCTGTCACAAAAGTCTATAACCAGTTCAATCCAGACTTCCCTCTGCGATATACATTTCTCGATGAAGAGGTAGAACGTCTCTATAATTCCGAACAGAAGACAAAAACTATATTCAACTATTTCACTTTTGTCGCCATCTTTATAGCCAGCCTAGGCCTCTTTGGTCTCGCGTCGTATATGGCCCAACAAAAAACGAAAGAGATCGGAATCCGGAAAGTGCTCGGCGCATCGATCTTGAATATCGTGACCAATTTATCCAGGGAATTCGTATTCTTAGTTTGTGTGGCCAATGCGATAGCCTGGCCGCTGGCATATCTCGCTATGAATGAATGGCTGCACAACTTTGCCTATCGAATAAAAATGGACCCCTTTCTTTTTATTTATGCCGGTCTTGTCTCGACTCTCCTCGCCTTGCTGACCGTTAGCTATCACACAATAAAATCGGCACTGGTAAATCCGGTGAATTCGATAAGGTATGAATAAAAAACATACGACTGAAAAGGAGCACCGCCATGACCATCTTTTTTTCACTGCAACTTCGACAAATCGTCGCGATTATCGGATTTCTCGGATACGTTTTTATTCCTGTGACGGCCCAGAAGGATGCATCCTCTCCCCAAAATGTCGAAATTTTGCCGTATCCACCCAATTCCGACGAACGCTGGAATCCCATCGAGTCCTTTAAAAAGAGAGCCCCAAATCTGATAAAACAGTATGAAGCTTTTATTCACACTAATGACCAAGGTGAGGCCATGCCTTACCGCTTATTCATCCCCAGCAAGTTGGAAGCAGGACGCGAGTATCCTTTGGTGGTATTCCTGCACAGCTCAAGCGGCAGTGGGATTGACAATGAGAAACAACTCCAGCGCGCCAACTGGTTTGGAGGATTGGTGTGGGCACTCCCGGAAAATCAGGAACGCTTCCCCTGCTTTGTGGTGGCTCCCCAGAGCGATTTCAACTGGCCCTGTGTGATCCTCAAGGAGGGAGAGCGGCCTCAACTTTGTCCAGGTTTAGGCAAAGGCGCACGATTGGCCTTCGAAATTATCGACAAGCTGCTCGTCAAATATCCGATAGATAGATCCCGAGTCTACGTTACCGGCCATTCCATGGGTGGGGCTGGCACCTGGCACATGATAGCGCATCGGTCAAACTTTTTCGCCGCTGCCGTTCCTGTCTGTGGCCTCCCCGACTTCGAAACAGCTTCTGCAGTCAAGGATATCCCCATTTGGAACTTTCACGGCGAAAGGGATGATATCGAACCCGTGGCCACTTCACGCCGTATGATTCGAGCGATTGAAAAAGCGGGCGGCCACCCAATCTACACTGAATATGCAGGGGTAGGACACAATGTGTTCATGTGGGCTTACACAGAGCCCGCACTTCTTGAATGGCTGTTTTCTCAACAGCGTTGATAAAAACGGACTGTCCCTTTTTCGCTTCATCTGTTGGAAAAGGTTACAGTCCCTTTCCATTTCGAGCAGTTCTTTGATGTGATCCCGCATTTTTTCTTGTTTAATATTACTTATATAGTAAAATAAGGTCATAGGCTAAAGGGAGCATCCCGAATGAAATGCAGCAAATGCCAGTTCGAAAATCCAAAAGACAGTGCATTCTGCAATAAATGCGGAACAAAACTGACCGATGTTGAGGAAGTTCCCGCTTTTGTGACAAAAACCATAGAAACCGCTGGAGATATCCTGACCAGGGGAATGACCTTTGCCGGAAGATACGAGATCATCGAATCTTTGGGAACAGGAGGTATGGGGGCCGTTTATAGGGCATATGATACAAAAGTCAAGGAAGAGATCGCCATAAAGGTCCTCAAGCCCGATATCGCCACAAACACAAAAACGATCGAACGTTTCAGCAATGAAATACGCCTTGCCCGAAAGATCACACACACAAATATCTGCCGGATGCATGATTTGAACGAACACGCGGGATCCCAATACATTACGATGGAGTACGTCCCGGGAGAAGACCTGAAGAGCTTCATAAGACGAGTGGGTCATATACCCTCCAGCAAGGCCATCAGCATCGGCAAACAAATTTGCGAGGGTTTAACTGAAGCGCACGCGTTAGGGGTGGTTCACCGAGACCTCAAGCCTCAAAATATCATGATCGACAAGAGGGGCAATGCCAAGATCATGGATTTCGGGATTGCACGATCGCTAAAGTCTGAAGGGATAACTGGAGAGGGCGCGATCATAGGGACGCCGCAATACATGTCCCCTGAACAAGTGGAGGGAAAGGACACGGACCAGCGCTCGGATATCTATGCTCTGGGAGTTGTCCTCTATGAAATGATCACTGGAAAAGTGCCTTTTGAAGGGGAAAGCACTTTTAGTATCGCTCTCAAACACAGGGATGAAACGCCTCTCCATCCCAGGGAAATAAATCCTGAATTATCCCCGGATTTGAGCGCAGTCATCCTCAAGTGCATGGCCAAAGAAAAGGAAAAGAGGTATCAATCCGCACAGGAGCTTTTCTCCGACCTCGAGGCCCTTGAGAAGGGCACAAGAATCACCGAAGCAGAAACCAAGCCCCGCGTTCCCGCCTTCTTGGCCGAAGAATATAAAGATAAACCGGGTGGAGAAGAAAGTGTTTTCGTTGCCAGAGAGATCGAACTCGAGAGTCTCGATGCATACCTTAAAAAATCGCTCTCTGGGAAAGGCCAGGTCCTTTTCATAACCGGAGAGGCCGGGAGCGGAAAGACCGCTCTCATTCAAGAATTTACGAGAAAGGCGCAGGAGGTGTATCAGGACCTTATCGTCGCTAGCGGAAA
>JASFEP010000100.1:0-12170 GCA_050124775.1 Candidatus Aminicenantota bacterium | reverse complement strand
GAATGGAAAAAAAGATGATGGGGAGGACATCTCCTCTGGCCATAGCGGCAAAAGGATTCTCCGGGATCAGGTTTATGAGAAGACTCCCGAATCCCTGTTCCGTCGCAGGGATCAACTCCGGGCTCTTTTCCAGGCCGATCTCGGCGCCGATACCAGGCCGGAATGTGTTCACCAGAATAAGACCTGTCAGGATGGCCATCAGGCTGCTGAGAATGTAATATGCAAATGTTTTAGTGCCCAGACGACCGAGTCCTGCCGCACTACCGACACTCACGACTCCCGAGATGATGGAGGTAATGATCAGGGGCATGATGGCCATGCGAAGGAGGCGGAGAAATATCTCAGCAAGGGGGTCTGCAATCGGAGTGATGCTCTCGCCGAAGAGCCAACCGGCGATTATCCCCAAAAAAAAGCCGATGAATATGTAGTGGGTGAGTGTCAGTTTTTTAAAAGTCATTGAATGTCCTGTTCTGCTCCCGGGTAAAGGATAGGAGGCGTTCTCTGAGCATCGATCCAGTCCGGAATGGTTTCAAAAGACTGAGCTCATCCGGTGCCCTAAACATAATATTTTACAATTTCTCTGTCAAGGAAGAGCACTGGCGCGCAAGGAGAGATACATATGGAAGCATTTCCAAAACCGCGAATGAATGTCAGGATGGTGCTGTTGGTGGTTCGAAAACATTCTCAGTTTCCCCAGCGAAGAAACTTCGCTCGGATCCGGGCTTTGGTCATATCTTCCTTCGTGAGATGTGCCATGACCGCTCAGCCCTTCTCACGGTTTTCTCCACCACACAATCGAACCACTCGATAACGCAATCCGTCTGCTCGCCATCACGGATTTAGAACTGCTTACGATACGTATTTGAAAGTTGATTGAGTTGTGTTAGTGTTATAAACGGTGAAAAGCTTCCCGTATAAAATGCTGAAGGAGGTCAGGATGATCAGGGCTAAGATCTTCGTTCTCAGCGTTCTTTTTTGTGGTTTTTCTTTTGTTTTGGGTTTTTCTCTACCCGTTCCCGAATTTGATATCGTCATAAAAAATGGAAAGATCGTCGATGGGACAGGAAATCCTTGGTATAGAGGAGATCTCGGCATTTCGGGCGATATGATCGTAAAGATTGGATGGATCTCCAGTAATAAGGGAAGGACCGTTATTGATGCAACCGGAAAAATCGTCGCTCCGGGATTTATCGACATTCATTCCCATGGAGAAAGGCAGATACTTATGGACCGGACCGCACACAATTTATTAACCCAAGGGGCTACCACAATTGTCGGAGGAAACTGTGGTGGCAGCCCGCTAAACCTGGACGAATTTTTCGTTCAATTTGAATCCAAAGGTGCGGCCCTGAATTGCGGTGTTCTTATCGGGCACAATACGATCCGGAGGAAAGTCATGGGGAATGCCGGGAGGGCGCCTACAGAAGATGAATTGGAGGAAATGAAAAGATTTGTCGAGATCGCAATGGAGGCGGGAGCGTTAGGCCTCTCGACCGGTTTGAAATACCGACCGGGAGTTTATTCGAAGACCGAGGAAGTTATTTCTCTTGCCCGGGTGGTTTCAAGATATGGAGGATTCTATGCCACCCATTTGAGGGATGAAGGGCTCAAGCTGTTCGAAGCCATGGAGGAGGCCTTCAAAATCGGAAAGGAAGCAGACATTCCTGTTCAAATCTCCCACCATAAGGCTGCAGGAACGGACATGTGGGGACAAAGTGAACAGAGTCTCCGAATGATGGAGAGAGCCCGAAAAAATGGTTTGGATGTATCCACCGATCAACATCCATATCCGGCAACATTCACTACATGCACTATTCTCTTCCCGCCTTGGGCGCTGGAAGGCAGTCGATCGGATATAGAGAATCGTCTGAAAGATCCGAAACAACGACAGAGAATTGTGAAAGGTATCGTCGAAAATATTGTCCATGATCGCGGGGGAAATGACATTCAGAACATAATGGTTGTCGTCTTTGCCTCAAATCCCCATCTCGAGGGTAAAAATTTGGAGGAGATTCTTTTATTAGAAGGTAAAGACCCCACGAAAACAAATGCTGCAGAGCTTTTGATCGAATTGTACGAGCAGGGAGGCGCACGCTGCATCTTTTTTTGTCTGTCCATGGAGGATGTCGTCAGGATCATGAAACACCCCCTGACCATGCACGGCAGTGATGCGGGAAACGCTGTTTTCAATCAGGGAAAAGTCCATCCCAGACATTATGGGCACTTTCCCCGGTTGATCGCCCTTCATGTGAGAGAACGCGGCGATCTTACCCTCGAAGAAGCCATCAGAAAAATGACCTCCATGCCAGCGGCAAGGATCGGTTGCAGGAACCGCGGAATTCTCTCTGAAGGTAAATATGCGGATATCGTCATTTTTGATCTCGAACATATCCAGGATAAGGCTACATTCATGAATCCCCATCAATATCCTGAGGGGATCGAATACGTATTGGTCAATGGCGAGATTGTCGTTGACCATGGAGTGATCACCGGAAAACTCCCCGGGAGAATCATATACGGACCGGGAAAGACCTGAGAGACTAGCCTCCGACTCTTTTTGTATGCTCGGTGAACTCGTATTTTCGCCTTACCTATGGGAGGAAGAGTTGATTTTTTTACGGAGTTTCTTTATCATCACCTGTTATAATCTTCGTTTTCTTTTGTTTGATAGAAAGGTCAATGAACATAGATGATACGATTAACAGATGCCCCTACCGATAAACAGCTCAGGATCGTCAGCATAAAGGGAGGCCATGGGATCCACCGAAGACTCCTTTCGCTGGGCTTTCATAAAAACGATATCATCGAGCTGGATTCGCGCAGCATTTTTAGGGGACCGATCCTTGTGAGAGGATTGACCTCTGATACATCGGTGGCACTGGGCAGGGGGATCGCTCGAAACATTTTGGTAGAGATAGTTGGCGATAAAAAATAAACACCCAGACATCATATTTCTCGGACAACCCAACTCTGGAAAAAGTGCTCTTTTTAATGCGATCGCAGGCTTGAAGGTCGATACGTCCAATTTCCCAGGAACAACGGTCAAACACACCCACAGTGAAGTCAATGTGGCAGGAAATGTCTTTAATATCATCGATCTCCCTGGCACTTATTCTCTAAATCCCTCAGACGAAACAGAGAAGGTCGCTCTGAGCCATCTTTTTTTTCAAACGCCTGATCTGATCATCAATGTCGTAGACGCCTCTATCCTGGGAAGGAGCCTGGAGCTGACCCAGGAACTCATCGAACTGGGATATCCAATGGTTATCGCACTCAACATGATGGACCTGGCGGAGAGGAAGGGAATCAAGACCGATATCCAGAAACTCGAAAGACTCCTGGGAATTCCTGTTGTTCCTACGATCGCTATTCACGGCCGGGGAATAAAGACCTTGTTGGAGACGGCGCTCCAAACGCTTTCAGAACACAAAGCGATCCCTCCTTTGAAGTGGACTCGCGACGTCGAGGAGAAGATCGAAGAGTTCAAGAATGCGATACCCGATGATTTTCCTGTTGTGGGAAACCGGAGATTCACAGCCATAAAAATGCTCGAAGTGGGCAAACGATTCTTTATCCAGACTTTGGAGACCATGAATCCCGATCTCAAGAGGACCAGGGATAAGGTCAGGGATGATCTTGAGAAGATGCATGGAGTGCCTGCTTATGAGGTGATCTCTGCCGAGAGACACCATCTGGCGGCTAAGATCTTCGAGCAAAGCAGTGAAGTCGTCAGGGTGAAAACGATTCCCTTTCTAGAGAGAGTCGATGACATCATTATGCATCCTTTCATGGGTTATGTAATTCTAATTGCTGTTTTTCTCGCTTTTTTCTTCATCATCTTTCAGGTGGGGAATCCTCTCGAAGAACTCCTGCTGGCTCCGATTGGTGATCTAAGGAGCTTTCTGTCGGCTCAACTCGGCACAAGCATCTTGTTTTATCTCCTGGATGGATTGCTGCAGGGGATAGGGGGCGGATTAGCGATCGTATTGCCCTATTTTCTGCCCCTCCTTTTTTTGATGTCCCTCCTGGAGGATATCGGTTATATGTCGCGTGCCAGCTTCTTGATGGATACATTCATGCACCGGATCGGTCTTCACGGAAAATCCGTATCCCCTTTTATCCTGGGATTCGGCTGTAACGTGCCGGCCATTATCTCCACACGAATCTTGGAATCTCGAAGAGACAAGATCATCACAACGCTCCTCATCCCCTTTGTTCCCTGTACGGCCAGGACAACGATTATTCTCGCTCTTGTTGCCTTTTATCTTGGCCCTTTCTGGGCGTTGGGTTTCTATGGTTTCAATATCCTTCTTTTGGGCGTTCTGGGAAGAGTCATATCTTTTTTCTATAAAGAGCCTTCGCCCGGATTGATACTCGAGATTCCTACGCTGAAAGTCCCCTCACTCAAAAATATATGGAAAAAAACCTATTTCCAGCTCAAGGCCTTTGTGAAATTCGCCTGGCCCGTGCTGATCGCAGGGAGCATTGTTTTGGGAGTCATGCAATTTTTTCATGCGGATAGAGTCATCAATGTTATCCTTTCCCCCCTCGTTGAAAAAGCCCTCGGATTGCCTCAGGACTTAGGAGTAACCCTTGTTTTTGGATTCTTGCGGAAGGAACTTTCCCTCATTATGATGCTCCAGGCTCTAAGCGTCGATTACCACGATTTAATGTCTGTGATCACCAAAGAACAGCTCATCGTGTTCACTGTATTCGTTAGCTTTTTTATTCCCTGTCTGTCCACAGTTGCTATAATCTGGAAGGAAGTAGGAAGGAAGATCGCCTTTATTTCGATGGCCTTAAACATTGCTGTTGCGGTTATTCTGAGTATTATTATCCGGGTATTTCTTTCCCTCTCTTAATTGTCTTCGCCCATCGAATCTCGGAGACTCACTCAAGTAGAGATAGAAGTATACCGCAACAGGTAGGGCCTGCAGCCTCTTGGAAAAATGCGATTGACTAATAATAAGTATTTCTATAGAATTGTTCGAGTTTAAGGAATATTTTTGCCAGGGAAAGACAGGATTTCTTTAAACAATCTTATGATTTCCACAGCAAAGAGGAAGATATGAGACTTAAAAAACATCGCCTGCTGTTCATCATATTATTGGGGTTGTATTTTTCTTGTGTCGGGGAGGACGCCTCTCAAGTCTCTCCGCCTGATATCCCGGTGTACCGAACTATGGAACAAAAAATTCCCCTTTATGAAGAATTCGTCGGTCAGATACACGGTTTTGAGGATATCGCTATACGCGCGCGAGTGGAAGGTTTTTTAGAAGGGATTCATTTCCAGGAGGGATCTCGAGTGGAACGCGGAGCATTGCTCTACACGCTGGAAAGTCAGCCATTCGAGGCTGAAGTGGCGGCGAAGATGAGCATGGTCGCAGAGGCTAAAACCATGCTGGCCAAGGCAAGAAGCGATCTGGATAGAATCAAGCCGCTTGCCGAGCAGCGTGCGGTGAGTGAGAGCGACCTCGACTCTGCGGTTGCCCTTTATGAGGCTTCTGTCGCCTCGGTCGAGGCTGCAGAAGCTAATTTGAGAGCTGCGAATATACAGCTCGGTTACACAAAAATATCCTCACCGATATCCGGGATCATAGGAAAAACGCAGGCGAAAGTGGGGGATTTTGTGGGGCGGAGTCCCAATCCTGTAATCCTGAATGTGGTCTCGCGCATCGATACTGTTCTTGTTGATTTTTTTATCACCGAAAAACAATACCTGGAGGTCATGAGAAAATATCTTTCCCGTGAATTACCCAGCACTGGGGGGCAGCGAGAGCAGCGACTGGAGCTCATCTTGGCCGATGGTTCTCTGTATGGCCACAAAGGAAAAGTCGATTTCATAGACAGGGAAGTCGACGCATCCACAGGCGCCATACTGGTGCAGGCATCATTCCCCAATCCGGATGGAATTATCCGGCCAGGACAATTTGCTAGAGTGAAGATGATGGTTGATATACTCGACAACGGCATAATGGTCCCTCAGCGGTGCGTCACCGAGCTGCAGGGTCTTTATAGAGTGTATATCGTGAATGACACAAATGAAGTGGAGATCAGAGACATCACGGTAGGGCCCCGGATCAACAATTTTTGGCTTATCACAGAAGGATTGGATGCAGGAGAAAAGATCGTGTATGAGGGATTGCAAAGAGTGAGAGCCGGAATGACTGTGAATCCGGTCTATCAGGAAGTTACACCAATTGCTCCGGAAAATCGATAGATTGCCATGGATAATTTTTTTGTGAGACGGCCTGTTGTTGCGATGGTGATCGCCATCGTCATCCTGATTGTGGGATTGGTATCCATGACCACGCTTCCCATGGAACAATATCCGGATATCACGCCCCCCATTGTACAGGTCCGTGCGATGTATACGGGAGCCAATGCTCTGAGTGTGGAACAATCGGTAGCCACTCCTTTAGAGCAGGAGATCAATGGTGTGGATAACATGATCTACATGAAATCCACGAATTCCAATGATGGGACTATGGCTATCGATGTCTCCTTCGAAGTCGGAACTGACCCGGATATGAATACAGTTTTTACTCAAAACAGAGTCGCTGCGGCCACGGCCAAGTTGCCGGAAGAGGTCACTCGATACGGTGTGACGACTCAGAAATCTCTCCCGAATATTCTCATGCTGGTGGCTCTGACTTCCGATATAGAGAATTACGATCAAGAATTCCTCGGGAATTATGCCTTGATCAATATCAAGGATATTCTTGCGAGAATCAGGGGAATCGGCCGAGTGAATGTCATCGGAGCCAGCGATTACTCGATGCGCATCTGGATCAAACCCGACCGATTAGCTCAAATGGCAATTACCGTTCCAGAAATAGTCAATGCTATAAGAGCTCAAAGCGTCATCGTGCCCGGAGGGAAATTCGGGGCCGAGCCTGCTCCGCCCGGTACAGAATTCACATATACGGTGAGGTTGCCCGAAAGGCTTCAAACAGAAGAGGAGTTCGGCGAGATCGTGATCCGGACCACTGAAGACGGATCACAGGTCAAGATCAAACATGTGGCTCGTGTCGAATTGGGCACCGAGACCTATAACGCTTTTACCAGGATGAATGACAAATCGTGTGCCATGATCGCGCTGTATCAGGCCCCGGGAACGAACGCGGTGGAATTGGCTGAGAACGTCCGGTTGACGATGGCTGAGTTGTCACAATCCTTTCCGGAAGGTATCAGGTATGATGTGTCCTTCGACGCAACCTTGCCGATCACAGAAGGCATCAAGGAAATTATCACAACTTTGTTTATTGCGCTTGCACTGGTCATCCTCGTCGTGTTTATTTTTATTCAAGATTGGAGAGCGACGGTCGTCCCAACCATTGCCATCCCTATATCGCTTGTTGGGGCTTTTATCGCTTTTCCTCTTCTCGGTTTTTCCATCAACGTCTTATCCCTTCTGGGATTGGTATTGGCCATCGGTATCGTTGTCGATGACGCCATCGTTGTGGTCGAGGCTGTTCAGGTCAATATCGAACGCGGCATGAACCCCAAAGAAGCCACCAACAAGGCCATGCGGGAAGTCACGGCTCCAGTTATCGCCACGACCCTGGTGCTGGTGGCTGTGTTTGTCCCTGTTGCAGGGCTGGGAGGGATCACGGGCAGGCTTTATCAGCAGTTTGCCATTACCGTGACCATATCGGTAATATTCTCGTCCCTCAATGCACTGACGCTGAGCCCGGCTCTCTGTTCCCTTCTGATCAAGAAGCCTAAGCCTTATCGGGGACCGTTGGGGAAGTTTTTTGCCGGATTTAATAAAGCATTTGATCGTTCGACAGAAACATACATGAGCTTTACCAATGTCGTTACGCGAAAGATATTGCGGGGTTTGATCTTTGTCGTCATTCTAGTTCTCGGAATTTCACTGCTGGGTAGCATCGTGCCCGGTGGTTTCATGCCCGATGAAGACCAGGGATATTTTTTCATCAATCTCCAGTTGCCCGATGCAGCCTCTTTGCAGAGGACCGATTCGGCGACCGCTAAGGTCGAGAAGATTCTCTGGAGACATGAGGAAGTCGAGTTTATCACCTCTGCGGCGGGTTTTAGCGTCCTTTCGGGAAGTATGGCCTCTAATGCAGGATTTGTCGCTGTCGCACTCAAGGAATGGGGGGAGCGCAGCAAGACAGCGAAGGATTTGGTCCAAACTTTGAACAGAGAATTCGGTGCAGAGATCCTGGAAGCTCGGGTGTTTGCGTTCGGGCCCCCTCCGATTCCTGGATTGGGGAGCGGTTCGGGTTTTACGATGATGATCCAGGATAAAGGAGGAAATACTCCAGCATATCTCGCTCAGCAGACAGCGGATTTTATCCAGACCGCCAGTCAAAGGCCAGAGATCGGATCCATCATCACGACATTTCGCGCGAACGTTCCTCAGAGATACTTAGAAATCAATAGAGACAAGGTCCTCAAAGCCGGGGTGTCATTGAATGATATCTACTCGGCCGTGGGGGCATTTTTGGGCGGTGCCTATGTCAACGATTTCAACCGCTTCGGGCGTTTATACAAGGCCTACATTCAAGCGGAGCCTGAATACAGGCAGAATGAAGACCAGATCGATCTTTTCTTCATTAAAAACAATGAAGGAAGAAGTGTTCCCCTTTCCGCTTTTGTGAGCGTTCATGAGATCTCCGGACCCGATTATACGAATCGTTATAACCTGAACAGAGCCATAGAGTTGACCGGAGGGCCCGCATCCGGATACAGCTCTGCACAAGCTTTGAATGCACTCGAAGACGTTGCCCGGGAAAATCTTCCCGGTGATATGGGGTTTGAATGGAGCAACATGTCCTACCAGGAGAAAGAAGCCGCTGGTACAGGGAATGTTGTTTTTGTCTTTTCGCTGCTGTTCGTTTTTCTCATTTTGGCAGCCCAGTACGAAAGCTGGTCGCTCCCTTTCAGTATTTTGCTGGGAACACCCTTTGCGATCTTCGGTGCTTTATTGGCACTCTCTGTGTCGAGGATATTCAGTGTTAGTTATGAGGCCAATGTTTTTGCCCAGATTTCGCTGGTTATGCTCATAGCCATGGCCGCAAAAAATGCCATCTTAATCGTCGAGTTCGCAAAGATAGAATTCGATAAGGGACTCAAATTGCTCGAAGCAGCAATCAAAGCAGCCAAATTGCGCTTCCGGCCTATTCTCATGACGGCCTTCTCTTTCATTCTGGGAGTCATGCCTCTCGTTTTCGCTTCCGGGGCCGGGGCAGAAGCCCGGAAGGTCATGGGGATGTCGCTTCTGGGCGGGATGATCGTGGCCACCGTGTTGGGAGTTTTCTTTTATCCCATGTTCTTCGTTTTCATCGGGAAAATCGGGAAATATGAGCAAAAACGCGAACTGAAAGAAAGTGAAAAATAACACGAGTCCAATGAAATACTGTATCAAGATCATCACTCTATTCACTATTCTGGGGCTAACGGGGTGTTTGGTGGGCCCCGATTATCAAAAACCGGTCGTTGAAACACCCCAGTATTATCAATTCGATCCTGCAAAGGACGAATTCTGGACCGATCTCCAGTGGTGGGCCCTGTTTGACGATCCTGTGCTGATTTCTTATGTGAATACGGCCCTTAGCGGAAATAAAAACGTCAAGATCGCTGCCAGCCGAATAGAAGAAGCCAGAGCCGCATTGGGATTTACAGAAGCCGACAGCTATCCACGGATCGATATCGAGGCCTTGGTCACAAGAGGAAATCTTGCAGGAGTCGCGAAGACAGAGTCTCCACAGACAAATATCTATATCGCACCCGTGGTCAACTGGGAAATCGATTTCTGGGGAAAATATCGGCGTGCCAACGAGTCGGCTCTGGCTCAGCTCTTAGCATCCGAGTTTTCGCTCAGAACGATTCAAATCAGCCTGATCGCTGATGTTGTCAGCACATATTTCCTGATCCTGGATTATCGCCAACGCTTGGCTGTCTCCAAGAGAACGCTCGAATCGAGAATGGAGAGTCTGGATATCATGCAAAAACGATTCGATAAGGGGATCATTCCTGAACTGGACTTGAATCAGGCACAGATCCAGAAAGAGATCGCCGCAGCGGCCATTCCTTTCTATGAGCGATTGCTATCTCAAACAGAGAACGTGCTCAGCATTCTGCTCGGCAGGCCTCCGGGTAAAATCGAGTCCGGAGCAGACCTTAACGACCAGACGATGCCTCCCGATATTCCTCCTGGATTACCCTCTTCGCTGCTCGAACGCAGGCCCGATATCGTCCAGTCCGAATATTTGTTGAAGGCTCAGAATGCCAGGATAGGAGTAGCCGAGGCCCTGAGATTGCCGTCCATCAGCTTGACCGGAATATTGGGCGTTGCCAGTAATGAATTGTCTTCACTGACCTCGGATGGAGCCGCATGGTCGATAACCGGAAGTCTGTTCGGTCCTATATTCAACTTCAACAAAAATATCAGGCGGGTCGAAATCGAAGAAGAGCGAACAAAACAAGCGTATTTCAATTATGAAAACACTGTGCTGCAAGCCTTTCGAGAGGTTGAAGATGCTCTTGTGGAGGTCAAGACTTACAGGGATCAGCTGGACGCCGTTCAGAATAAATTGAAGGCAGCCAGGAATGCAGCATTTTTGTCCGGGGAAAGATACGATAAAGGTGTGACCAGCTACCTCGAGGTATTGGAGACTCAGCGGACATTGTTCAATGTCGAACTGGAACTCTCTGAATTGAACAAAGACTATCTGAATGCCTATGTCAAATTGTATAAAGCCTTAGGTGGGGGGTGGATATCCAAAGAGGAGATGGAAGAGGTCCAGAATCCAAAGAAGAAATAGCGTCAATATCTATAGCAAACGATGTTCGCAGGTCTTTGAGAGAGGGGGATCGGATGAAGATTATTAAAGAAAGTTATACTACGGCCATGGGAACAACAAGACGGATCCCAAAATTCATTTCGTATAAGTACTCGTATCTTGTAATCGCTATTGTGGCTCAGTTTGTGCTCGCTCCTCTGTTGCAAAACCGAATACCCCTTATCACTCCTTTTTTGTATTTGATCTTGATGCTGGCCGTTCTCGGAACTCTGGATCTTCGCAGGATATTTCTCCGTGTTTTGTTGGGACTGGGTCTCTTCGCATTCCTCTTCCTGTTTCTTGCGTATGCTTTTCGTTTTCCTTTCCAAGAGTCTTTCGATTTTTACTTGGTCGGTTTGAGCGCCAATGCACTTTTTCTTGCGATTGCGATCGCAGTTTTGGTCATGAAGATCTTCTCGGAGAGAGAGATCACGGCAGAGACGATCAAAGGGGGCATATCCGTCTATTTCCTGATCGGATTTCTCTGGGCATATTTGTATTCGATACTTTTGCTCCTAGACCCCCAAGCGCTTTTTTTTGCCAAAGAGAGCTTTGAATATGCAAATTTAATGTATTTTTCGTTCACAACTCTCACAACCCTCGGCTATGGCGACATCACGCCAGTCAACTGGATGGCGCGAAATTTGACGATCCTGGAATCCACCTTCGGTCAGATCTATTTGACCGTACTGATCGCGCGGTTGGTCGGCCTTCATATAGCGGGTAAACAGAAGGAAACTTGTACCCCTTCTAAAGATTGAAGTGCTTTTCTGTGGGTCCTTAGTTTTTCAGCGAAGATAAAAGATCCCGTGCGGTTTTTTCCCCTAAAATCTCTTTCAATTCTTCAGGAGGTGCCTTTTTGATTTTCTCGATGCTTTTGTACTTCGTCAATAGCGCTTTTTTCCTCTTCGGTCCGATGCCCGGTATCGAATCTAGAGAAGATGCAAAGCTTTTTTTGGTCCGTCTGCGGCGGTGGTAGGTTACGGCGAATCTGTGAGCTTCATCCCTGATGCGCTGAAGGAGCTTGAGGGCGGGAGATGTCCTTTTTAATCGAAGACCCTCTTTTTGGTGCGGCGCAAATATCACTTCTTCTTTTTTCGCGAGGGAAGCGACCGCAACGTTTTCCACCCCCAGCTCTTGCAAGGCTTTTAATACGGCATTGAGCTGTCCTTTTCCGCCGTCCACAAAAACAAGATCCGGCATAAATTCCTGTCCTTCTGTAAGGAGGGATCCGTACCTTCTTCGAATGACTTCTGCCAAGCATGAAACATCATCTGGTCCATCGACCGTCCTGATTTTGTATTTTCTGTATTCGCTTTTATTAGGAATCCCTTCCTCGAAAACCACCATCGAGCCGAC
>JASFEP010000099.1:0-12266 GCA_050124775.1 Candidatus Aminicenantota bacterium | reverse complement strand
CGTAAGGTTGTGTTTGTAATTCTGATCGAATATGATATCCCGGCCACAAAGAGCAGCTTCACTCAGGTAGTAGATCAATTCTTTCTTGGCTAAGGGGAGTTCGTCGAAACCAGGAACCTGATAACGCAGGATCCTCAGGTCCGCAAATTTATCGACCTGCCATTTAAAATCCTGAACGGCAGCTTCGGCCTCCGCTTCGGTCTGGGTCTTCTGGCATCCCAGCGCCAGGACGACCATCAAAAAAGCCAGTGTCAAAAACAGTGTTCTTTTTGTTGTCATCGATTCAGCCTCTCTCGTTTGATTTGTTAAATGCACATCGCTCTATGATATATAAATTGAGCTCTTTTTTCCAATCGAGATGCTGTGACGGAAACATCCTTCGGATTCATGAGGGTTTGGTTTGTTGCGATGAGGACAATTTGATTTCATTTATTACGATTCTTCTTGCTGTATAGGGCTGTGCTCAAGTCTTGTTCTTTAATCGATCGCGCATAGCGACGCCATCGCTCCATGCCTTTCCCACACATTCACCGATCGACCAGAATTTGTTATCGGGCATGGTCAGGAGAAAGGGTTTGATCTTTGCGATGTCAGGCTTCCCATCTGTCAGGAATTGCTCCTCTGTGTAAATGTTGATGATCTCGCCGATAAAGAAATAGTTCGTGGGCAAATCCACGGTCTTCGCCAATTTCAACTCCATGGTTAATGGACAAGATGTGATCATCGGGGCGGCCTTGAGGTCTCCGTAAAACACGGGAAAGAGATCGGATTTATCCACACTCTTTCCCGAGACGATTCCCGTATAGTCTGTGATCTCTACCATGTCGATGTTGGGAACGTTGACACTGAATTCTTGGGTGTTGAGGATGGCTTCACTGGAGGCGTTGTTCCTGTTGACACAGATCCCCAACATGGGCGGCTGATAATTGACCCGTGTAAGCCAGTCGAGGGCCATGAAGTTCACCTTTCCGCCAAGATGGGTGCCGAGTATGGTTTGCGTCCAGGGCAAACAGAACAAGTCTTTTTTTACTGTTATTTTTTCCATTCAATCACCTTATACATATTTAATCTCATGAATAACCCAGCTTCTTCCTGGATTATTCATAAAAGATGCTAACACACTTCTGTCAATAAACCTTTCACAAGGAAAATTCTTCATCTTCTCGTTAGCATCTTTTCCCTTGTGGCGAACCGATCTCACCCCAAAGTCTTCGTTGCGGCCCCTTCGAGGGTGTTCACACCATCTTCAGGGGCCACTGCCTCGCCTTTGCAGCGACCTCGGTCCGTCAATAATCCAGTTTCCATTTGAATACGGCTCAATTCAGGTTATATTATTGCGGAAAAATAAACCATAGAAAAGAGAATAATTGGATTCCATGATAATTTTTCCATGTTTGAGACATTTGGAGTTCATTGATCTTGAAATTTTCGGTATGATATGTGGTTATCTCATCCAACGAATGGAGGAAACAATGAGAAGATTTAAAAAACTGACCGCATGGATGGGAGTCATTTTATTTTCGCTTTTGGTTCCCGTTTTTGCATCCTATGCGGGTGAAGAAAATGTCGCACAAAAAACGATTCTCACTAATTGCAATGTGATCGACTGTACGGGCGAGCCCTTCATAGAGGATGTGACCGTCGTGATTGTTGAAAATAGGATCACTGAGATCAAGAAGGGGGCCTATTCGAAGCCATCCGATGAAAAGAATATCAAAGTCTATGATCTCGATGGGGGATATGTGCTTCCCGGTTTCTGGAACGTACACATGCATCTGGCCGCTCTTCTGCCGGATCCCAACAATATCGTGGATACCGAGACTCTTCCCTCAGCGGTGATGCGAGCGGCTCTGAACGCCATGGACGGACTCCGCTGGGGATTCACGGGCATCCGCACGGTCGGAGAGAGAGAATATCTGGACATCGCTTTGAGAGACATCTTTGATGCGGGTTTTTTAATGGGGCCCCGGATCTTCTGCAGCGGCGAGGTCGTGTCCATAACGGGCGGACACCGCGGCGATGTCAAAAGCGGTGCCGATGGAGTGGCGGCGGTAAGGAAAGCGATCCGGGAGCGGGTCGTCCACGGTGTCGACTGGATCAAGATCATGGGGGTGGAGATGCTCCAGGACGAGCTCGACACTGCTGTGGAGACCGCCCATCACATGGGGCTTCGTGTGGCATCCCACTCGAAAGAACCTGCCACTTACCGATCCGTGAAAGCAGGTGTGGATTGCATCGAACATGGTTACGGATTGAAGGATGAAACCATCAAGCTTATGGCCGAAAAGGGGACGTTTTATGTGCCCACCATCATCTGCAACCTGAGCGACCGGTACATCAAGGAACGGGAGAGCCGGCTTGCCAGATTGGGTTTTGCAGATGACGAACAGGTCGTATGGGGCCGAACCGTTGTCGCCTATGCGGACGAAAGATCTCAGGCCCACGCCGAGCATCAGCGGCAGGCGCTCAAAAAGGCCTTCGAAGCGGGCGTTAAGGTCTGCACCGGGTCTGATTCTACGCCCGTTGGCGAGATAGGCATCCTCGAGATCGAACAATTCGTGCTTTCGGGTGTCAGTGAGATGAATGCCCTCATTGCAGCTACCCGAAACTGTGCAGACCTGTGTGGTGTGTTGGATAAGCTGGGTACTGTCGAGGAGGGAAAGCTGGCCGACCTCGTCGTCCTCTCTAAAAATCCCCTGGATAACATCTCCAACATCCGGATGGTCAAATTGGTGTTCAAAGATGGTGTTGAAGTGGAACGTAGCCAACCCTATGGCACGCTCACTTATTGGGATTACTACAACACAAAATCTTACAGAAAAGGATACATGGCCAAGGCCGAAGAAGCGGCGGGTTTCAGCAGAGGGAAGGTAAAAAAGCGCCCGTGATGGTGTCATGAAGCCCTCGCTATTCGCCAAGTGAAAAAAATGAGAGCACAACGAAAAATTTTAGCCGCTGCTTTTTTGATATCAATGTCGGCTGCAATCGTTCTATCTGGCTCTGAAACATTCGAAAGAGTCGATGTGGCCACGATCGTGGATGAGACAGCCGAACGGTTGGAATCCTTTCCGGAAATGTCCCACTGGCAGGCTTCCGTTCTTTCCAAACAGTTCGAGATGGACAAGAACTGGGAACCCAAAAAAGTGACTGTTGTTCAAAAGACGGTTTTGATGAAGAATAAGATCCTGCAGGAAAAGATTCAGAGTGCTGTAGAAATAAAAGGTGATAAACGGAAGGATGTCACCCAAAAATACATAAACGAGTCCTACAAAGAGATGCAAAAAGCGGCGAAGGAAAGAAGGAAGTCCAAAGACAAAAACGGCGAGGACGATCGACGGAAACACATGGACTTCTCATTCGATGAGTTGTTTCCCTTCAGCGAGAAAAATAGGGTCAATTATGATTTCGCTATGCTGAAGGAGAAGGAATTGGAAGGGACTTCTGTATATGTTGTCGAAGCCCGAGCCAAACAGAGGACCAAGGATTTTTTTGAAGGGATATTTTACATCGATAAAGAGACTTCGGATATACGGCGAGCGGAACTCCAGTTGGCTAAAAATCCAGGCCCCTTGAAAGTGATGAATATGAACTTGGACTTAAAAGTTCTTCCTGAAGGTTACCTGGCAGTCAGAAAGGCATCCGTTCGGATCCATGTAGGGCTGGTCGTAAAAAATATCCGCCGGGAAGTCGTGGATGAATACTCGGACTACAAAATCCTTGAACAATAAGCTCAGTTTCTTTATTGTTATGAAATAGGCGGAATAAAAATAGATGAGGTTTATCTATATAAAGGAGGGAGGATTATGGATGAAAAAATTTTGGGTTTGTACGATGAATATGCGAAAGGATCGATCGGCCGCCGCGAATTCCTGAAGAAACTGGCTGCTTTAGCCGGAGGTACGGCTGCAGCCGTCGCTCTGGTACCCTCACTTGAAGGCAGTTACACAAAGACTCAGTCTGTGGCTGAGGATGATCCCCGACTTCACGTCGAAGACATCAAATACCCCGCTGAATCCGGTGATATGATGGCGCATCTCGCGCGGCCAAAAGGGGAGGAAAAACTGCCCGGTGTGATCGTGATCCACGAAAACAGAGGACTCAATCCCCACACGAGAGACGTTGTCAGGCGCGTCGCGTTAGAGGGCTTTCTGGCAGTAGGCCCGGATGCCTGTTCTCCATTGGGCGGAACTCCGGAGGATGTGGATGAGGCGCGGGAGAAGATGCGGAATCTCGACCCCGAGACCACAAAAAAGAATTTTGTCGCCGCCGTAAAGTATCTGAAGACACATCCGCAATCGACGGGAAAGGTCGGCTGCATGGGCTTCTGCTGGGGCGGAGGAATGACGAATCAAGTGGCTGTCAACGCCCCGGACCTGAATGCGGCCGTTCCTTTTTACGGGCGACAGCCGGCAGATGAAGATGTCCCCAAGATCAAGGCATCCATGCTTTGCCACTATGCCAGCCTCGATGAACGCATCAACGCAGGCATTGAAGCATTCGAGGCAGCCATGAAAAAGGCGGGGATCGAATACAAGATTTACATGTATGAGGGGGCGGCCCACGCTTTTTTCAATGACACTGGATCCCGCTACCACAAGGAAGCCGCCGAGCTTGCCTGGAAGCGCACGATCGCCTTTTTCAACGAAAAGCTGAAAACATAACAGTCACAGAACACGGGCATCATCATTCAAAGACCCGCTAAAATATGAGCCTGTAACCATCCTGAGAGTCTTATTTTGTCGGGGAATTATTTATTCAGGCAACATTTCTTGTACTTCAAACCGCTACCGCATGGGCAGGGATCATTGCGGCCGATCTTGGGCCCGCTTTTCTTATGAGTTCGAACAGGCGTTTGAACCCTACCGGACTGTTGGCGTGTTTTTTGCTTTTCTATTTTTCGCAATTGCCGCCTCCATTGGGCGGCCACCTCCTGGACGAACGGCCGGCAATGGGTGAAAAAACGTTTGTATCCCGCACACAGGTAGTTCAATCCCTGCTCTCCATCTGGTGCCCGGGTGAAGCGGTTTTTCGGGCACTCGCCGTTACACATGTCCCGAACTTCACAGTCCAAACAGTAACGGGGGAGTGTATCCCGCTTGGATTTCCCGAACGCTCTTTGTGCCGGACTCTCGAGGAGTTCCACCAAAGGGACCGTCATAATATTCCCAAGCCTGTGTTCAGCATCGACGAAGTGATCACACGAATAAAAATCGCCGTTGTGTTCGACGACCGGAATATCCCCGCAGACCGGGCGGAAGATGCAAAGGGAATGCTCCTGATCGAAGGCTGTTCGCGCCGCCTCTTCGAAGATCTGCACTTTGATCCGGCCGACATCCTGTTCCACCCACTCATCGAAGATGGCACAGAGAAAATCACCCCAGGCTTCAGCCGTCATCGTGTCGTGGCTGACTCCGCCATAGGTTTCCGCCGGGAAGGTATTGGGATTGACTTTGTTTTGTGCTTCGGAAAGGCGTTCCACCATCGGCAAAAAACTCACATAAGGGGCTTCGGTCTCCTTGAAAAATCTGTACACTTCTATGGGATGCTGTACATTGAGTGCGTTCACGACACACAGAATATCACAATTGACTCCATGCTCTCTGAGAAGTTTATATCCGTTTAGCGTATCCGCGAAGGTGGACTTTTTGTCTCTGGTCAGGCGGTAACGGTCATGCATGTCCTTCGGCCCGTCCAGGCTGACTCCCACGGCGAAACCCTCATCTGCCAGAAAACGGCACCACTCTTCATCGAGGAGTGTCCCGTTGGTCTGCATGCCGTTCATGATGCGCTTGCCGGACGGCTTGTGTTTGCGTTGCAATGCGACGATCTTTCGGAAGTAGTCCAGGCCCAGAACCGTCGGCTCGCCCCCATGCCAGGAAAAGCGGATGATTTCCTCTGGATAAGCATCGATATGCTGGATGATATACTCCTCTAAAACGTCATCCGGCATGCGGAAGGATTTCTCTTTTGGATAGAGATCTGTTTTTTTTAAGTAATAGCAATAGTGGCAGTCCAGGTTGCAAACTGCACCCGTCGGTTTGACAAAAACCTGGAATTCTCGGGAAGCCTTCGCCATCGGCACCGATCCTTTTGAGTCACCTGTACGTCCGAGCACAGCAGATTCTATATTAAAAAAAAATGGCCGCAAAAGCCAGACCAGTCGAATCTTGACATATTGCGAGGGCTTATAAACATAAACCTTCGTCTGGCACCAGCGGGAAGTCAAATTGGCACAATCCCGGTTTGACCGATGGAATGTGAGAGCCGAGGGGTAGAGAGTCATCATATTCGATCTCAACCCTTGACTCTAGGATGTCAGCGGAAGAAAATGTAAGAGATTTTAAAAAGGAGCGGTCTGATCGATATTCAAAAATGGAGCGAAAACGGTGAAGAAAAAAAGAAAATTTACGGCTGTAGCGATCTTATTTGCGGTTTATCTTGTTTTTGGCGGAGCCCAAACTGGTCTCGCCCAGCAACCCGAAGAAGCATTCCACTGGTATAAGGGGAACACGCACACCCACACACTCAACAGCGACGGCGACAGCGCGCCGGACGATGTCGTCCGATGGTACAGGGAGCACGGGTATCACTTCCTCGTGATCACGGATCATGATTATTTCACGAATGTCGACGGCCTCAATGCTGTCTTAGGTGCCGAAGATCAGTTTCTCGTGATCGAAGGCATCGAGGCGAGCTATGACATTGACTCCAAGGCTATCCATATCAATGGCCTGAATCCCGAACATTATATTCTGCCCGAAAATGGAAGGGATGTCGTTGAAACCGTACAAAAAAACGTCGATGCCATTCGAAAGGCCGGGGGTGTGCCTCATATCAATCATCCCAATTTCATGTGGTCGCTCACAGCGGAAGATCTGAAACACATTGCAGGCTGTAAACTCTTCGAGCTCTACAGCGGACATCCCCGTATCAATAATTTTGGCGGCGGCGGATTGCCGAGTGTCGAAGAGATCTGGGATGACGTGCTTTCGAGCGGGAAACTCATTTACGGGCTCGCTGTCGACGATGCTCACACATTCAAGGATCCGTGGAATAAGGATGCTGCGCGCCCAGGACAGGGATGGATTGTTGTCAAAGCGGAACAATTAACGGCCGAGGCACTCCTCGAAGCGATGGAGAATGGGGATTTTTATTCATCGACGGGTGTGGAGATAGAAGAACTTGATGCAGATGAGAGTTCTCTGAGCATAACGATCAAAGCGAGGGGAACGACAAAATTCCGCACACAATTTATCGGAAAAAACGGCATGGTGTTCAAAGAGGACGTATCGAATCCAGCGACCTACCTGTTCAAAGGCGATGAAATGTACATCCGCGCAAAGATTGTCGACTCGAACGGGAGGATCGCCTGGACACAGCCTGTGATGATGAAGTCTGAACAATGACACAGTTCGAGGTGCGGCAAAATCGGTTTATTTAAGGATAGAGATTCTTTAGGAGAGGTGAATGAAAATTATTAAAAAGATATTTATAGCCCTTTTGATCCTTCTAGGAATCGTTCTTATCATCGCGGTCCTTTACGTCAGGCAGCTTTCACGAAAAGGCCTTACAGATTACGACGCAGAGGTCAGGCTGAAGGGAATGGAGAGCGAAGTCAGTGTCTACCGAGATGCATATGCGGTGCCACACATTTATGCAGATAACGAGAGGGATCTTTATCGGGCAACAGGCTATATTATGGCACAAGACCGTCTCTGGCAGATGGATCTATTCAGGCGAGCGACCTCCGGAAGACTCTCCGAGATCTTCGGGCCGGATCTGGTCGAAATCGATCATTTGATGCGTGCCCTCCGTATTCCCGATAAATCAGAGAAGGTGCTCGATCGCCAGGATCGAAGAATCCGCGAAGCTCTGGAGGCCTTCGCCGATGGAGTCAACCAATTCATAGAAAACCATCAAAATAATCTTCCCTTGGAATTTTCTCTCCTAAGGTATAAACCGGAAAACTGGGCGCCCGAACACTCATTGAACCTGATCGGTTACATGGCTTGGGATCTGGCATTTCCATGGAGGGCTGAAGCACTTGTCTTCAAGATCGCGCAAAAAATCGGTTCGGAGAATCCCAAACTTTCAGAATTGATCCCCGACCTTTCCATGCAAAAAACTTTAGGCTATCCGGAGTTTCAGTTGGGAAAGCCTGAATTGGAGCTCAGCACCGATCTTTTGGATTCCTCCCTTTTAAAATCCGCTCAAAAACTCGAAGAGTTGGGCCTTGCGGTTTTTTCAGCAAGCAACAACTGGGCCGTTTCTGGCAAAAAAAGCACAACGGGAAAACCCCTGTTCGCCAATGACATGCATCTGGGTCTCTTCATCCCGGGGATCTGGTACCAGATGCATCAGGCGATCGAAGGGGAATTGGATGTCACGGGCGTTTGCCTCGCAGGATCCCCTGTGGTCGTGGCCGGTCACAATCAAAGGATAGCATGGGGTATGACTAATGCCATGGTGGATGACATGGATTTCTATTTGGAGACGATCCATCCTGAAAATCCGAACCTGTACCTGTTTAACGGCGAATGGCGCGAATTGAAGGTCCGGACGGAGCGGATTCCTGTAAGAGGCGGGGACGTCGCAGAGAGGACGCTTCGTTTCACTCATCGGGGCCCCATCATCTCCGAGTTTAAGGGAATAGACGATCATGCGCTCTCCATGCGCTGGATCGGCAATGAATTTTCCAACGAGGTTCAATCTGTCTACTGGCTCAATCGGGCCGGAAACTGGGAAGAGTTCAAGAGAGCCGCTAAACACTTCTTTTCGATCAGTCAGAATATCAACTATGCGGATGTCGATGGGAACATCGGATTGTATTATTGTGCCGGTGTTCCGATCCGGGAAGGCGAGGCTTACATGGTATTCCCCGGCAATACCGATGAATATGATTGGAGAGGATTCGTTCCGTTCGAAGAGCTTCCTCATGAATACAATCCCGAGAGCGGATATGTGTCCTCCGCCAACAATCGCGCCACAGACGATTCCTATCCTCATTACCTCAGTACATGGTATATGCCGCCCCATCGCATCGAGCGTATCCGCGAGATGTTGCAAGCCAAGGATAAGCTATCCATAGAGGACTTCAAATCCATGCAGGCGGACCGCCATTCGACTCTGGTCGATGACATATTGGGGGATATCATCGCAGAATTGAAGCCATTAGAGGATTTATCGTCACTGGAGGAAGAAGCCTTAGGTTTGTTGATATCCTGGCCGGGAGAGCTAACCATGGACAGCGCGGCAACCACGGTCTTTGAAAAAATGGTCTTTTTTCTCATAAAAAATCTTATACAGGATGAATTGGGAGAGGATATCTTCGAAGAATTTATCGGGAACCAGGCGCTTTATATCAGTCTGCTCGTGAAGATGTTCGGGTCGAAACATTCTTGGTGGTGCGATGATGTCAGCACGGCCGCAATCGAAGAGGATTTTTCCCATATTGTTAAGAGGAGCTTCAAAGACACCGTCCAAGATCTTCTAGCGAAAAGGGGAGATGATCCCGAAGGATGGGAATGGGGCAATGTCCATAAGTTGTACCTCGATCACCCCATCGGAAGTGTCAAGATCCTGGACCTAGCGTTCCGTCTGAACCGAGGCCCCTTTCCTGTGGGCGGAAGCAGTCATACCGTCTGTCCTTTCTTTTACAGCTTTGAAAACTGGCAATCCCGATCGGGCGCCTCCCACCGGCATATCTATTCCCTGGGCAATTGGGATGAGTCCTTGACCGTGATCCCCACTGGAGTATCAGGCGTCCCCGCCAGCTCTCACTACTGCGACCAGACATCCCTCTATCTGGAGAACCGCTATCATAAGGATTTTGTCAACAGAGACCTCATCGAATCCTCCGCTTTTTATGTCACAAAAATTCGCTGATTTGTATTTAATTGTTAATTGTGCTTTGGCTGACATAAATTGTTGAAAATAAATGATTTTACTATGATAGATTCCCGATTTAAAAGCTTAGAATTGATATTTTGGATAGAAAAACATGATTTTAAGCAAAAATTTTTGATCTTTAGGGAGTTAATTTTTTCCAAACAAGTTTTTGATGTTCAAGTAGTCGAAATAGTAGATGATCTTTAGAGAAATGCTGTTTACCTGAGGGGATTGGAGTGTGTTTTTAAGATTATTCCAGTAGTGTGTGATCAGTTGATCGCTGGATGTGTAGATGGAGTTTTTCCAATTCAAAAGAATCTCGCTGCCCGGGGCAAAATTCCAGCGCAATATCATATCAATGTTAAAAGCGTTATAGTTGATATCATGGCTTCCTTTGTAGCTGATCGGGGAGAGCCTTCCATTGTCTAAAAGCTCGTAATAGCTCTCATACTCGGCCATGGACCAGTAATGGCGCAGCCTGAAATTAGATGCCATTTTATTGTTGAATACATAAGAGATGTTCACTGTGTTGACGAGAGTCTGCCGGTCCCGCCTGCCGAAAACTATAAACTCTGGGTTCTCATTTTTCTCGAGGAATCCCAGATCGTCTATGGCCTTTCCAAGAGAAGAATCGAAAATCATACTCAGTCTATCATTGATCCTCAACGTAGGACTCATTCCTAAAAGCCATGAATGGATATTGAAATCATAATCGTATGATTTCCAATAGCTCCCGTATATCCCCAGGGATAAGGATTGTCTAGGGTCCGAGTCCAGGGTTATCTGACCATGGTAATACTTAGACCTGACAAAGTATCTGCTTGGAGTCCGTGTCTCGTAGTAGTCATGACCTTCAAATGGCGCAAGAGTTATTTGGACACTCATCGAGTGTTGATTCTTGAATGTGGTCGAAAATGTGTACTGCGTTGAAAATTCTGAGAAATCGCTGGGATTGTAAATCCGACCATAGAGGATGCTGAGGCCATTCCGGATATTAAGGAATGCTCCATGGGGCCTAAGCATGTTGTAACTCAGAGAAAAAGAGTTAACGGTCTCGTTGTTCCTCCTGAGGTAACCCAGGTCGTTCTGATCATATGTATCGTTAATGACCGAAAGCGAGTAAAGATATTGGAAAGGGCCGCCTGTTTTGCCTGCTTCCAGAGCGAATTTGTATCCATCTGTCTGCGAATCCCTACCGGATATATAGCTCAGAGCTCCCATTCCTCTGAGTTTGTAAAGATTATCACCATCAGCCAGCTTGAATTCCACAGCTGTGACATTTGCCAAGTAGTCCTTTCGCGCAACATTCGAGTTGGTCAAGCTGAGATAGGAGTTTTCAAAAATACTTTTATCGAGCACAAAAATGTTATAGTTGGTGAATGCCTGAGTGAGAATATCCCTCTTCTTTCCTGTTTGTATGTCTTGAACTGTGGCGTAGGTCCGAGCGGTCATGCCGTTAATGAGGCCAATTCCCAATCCTCCGTTAGTGCGCCCCGAAATTTTCGTGGTGTTGATGAGTGATGTTTCGCCGGGATTTTTAAGAATCTCTTCAGTGTCCGAGATCATATTCTCGACATTGTCGTGGTCGACCGGCCGGGCTCCGATGCGTCTTGAATAGAAAATCTCTCCTTTCTGAAAAAGCTCCATCCCCTCGGTAAAGAACTGTCTTTTTTCGTTGTATTTTATCTCATAAGGTGTGAGATTGAGTTCGACTTCATCGGATTCGACCTGGCCGAAGTCAGGGATCAGGGTCATATCGAGTGTGAAGCTGTTGGAGAGGCCGTATTTGAGGTCAAGCCCCCCATTCAGTATGTTGCCCCACTCATTGTTTGTCCCTTTCATGGCATATGTCGACATATAGGGCATAAAAGACAAACGAAGAGGAGGAGAGATATCCTTGATTCCCTGAAGAATTCCCATCTCTTTCCACCAACAATCGATCTCGTTGCTCACATAACTCCAACAGGACCATTCCATATGCCGGGCGATCCATCTCCAAATGTTAAAACCCCAATCCTGGACGGATCTGTTCGAAAATCTGAGCGCCGAATAGGGTATCCTTATCTCTACTGTCCAACCCTTGTCTGTCCTCTCTGCAGCACTCTCCCAGACAGCATCCCAACTAGTTTTAGCAATGTCTCCATAGAACTTAACATCGCGCTGAACACCGGCTAATGTGACACAGAAGAACATAGAGTTGATACCATCATTGAATGGGCTGATGTGCACAGCGAACGCTTCGGAGTTGAATGTAAAGGAATCGCGAATACCGATTTCTGACCTTATGTCCTCAGGGGAATCATCATAACAAATGCCGCAGATATAAATCGCTTCGTCGTCGTACCCCACCCAGGCTTCTGTTTGTTGAGAAGGAAGGT
>JASFEP010000098.1:0-12451 GCA_050124775.1 Candidatus Aminicenantota bacterium | reverse complement strand
AAGACCTGAAATTCAGCTTGGATGAAGTCCGCTGCCTCGGATGCTGTGGACTGGCCCCCGTGATGATGGTCGGCAAAGACGTTCAAGGCAAGCTCTCAGAAGCCAAAGTTGTCCCCATCCTCAACGAATACAAGAATAAATAAAGGAGGACGAAATGCCTAAGCTAAAAATCGAGGATTTAGCCAAAATCAAAGAAAGAACAGCAAGGACCTCACAACTCAGAGACGGCGGCCCCCACAAAGCAAAGATCACGGTGCACATGGGTACTTGCGGCATTGCTGCCGGTGCACGCGGGATCATGGACGCTGTGATGAAGGAGATCGAAGATCGGAACATCACGGACATCTTCCTCACCAATTCCGGTTGTGCCGGACTCTGCAGTCGCGAACCCATGATGACCGTAGAAGTCGTCGATAAGCCTCCCATCAAGTATATCGAACTGACACCGGAAAAAGTGAAGACAATTTTCGATAAACATATCGTCGGTGGAAACGTCGTTCAAGAATACGCTCTCGCTGTCGGCAGCGAGAGGACGGTCTAGGAAGGAGAGACAAATGGCAGAAAAACTCTACCGAATACATTTGATGGTCTGCGGAGGAACAGCCTGTGTGTCCAACGGGGCTTTCAAGATCAAGGATGCTCTCGTCAAAGAAATCCAGAAGCAAGGCTTGGAGGACGAGGTTCTTGTCGTTACTACGGGATGTAACGGTTTCTGTGAAGCGGGCCCTTTGCTTGTCGTTAAGCCGGATGATATTTTTTACAACCGTCTTGAGCTCGAGGACATTCCTTATCTGGTTGAGGAACACTTTTTGAAGGGACGGCCAGTCAAAAAATATATGTACAAGCCTCCCGCAGAAAAATCCCCCATCCCGATCATGAGCGATATCGGATTCTTCAAGAAACAGATCCTTATTGCGCTGAGGAATAGAGGCCTGGTCGATCCTGAAAAGATCGACGATTACATCGCCCGCGATGGATACACGGCTCTTGCCAAAGCCCTGACAGAGATGACCCCTGAAGAGATCATCAGCGAGATCAAAAACTCAGGTCTTCGTGGAAGGGGCGGTGCGGGATTTCCCACCGGAGTCAAATGGGAATTCGTCCGCAACGCAGAGGCTGATACGAAGTATCTGATCTGCAACGGCGACGAAGGAGACCCAGGAGCATTCATGGACCGGTCCATCGTCGAAGCCGACCCCCACTCCGTTCTGGAGGGGATGCTCATCGGAGCCAGGGCCACAGGAGCGTCATCAGGCTTCATTTATATCAGGAACGAGTATCCACTGGCTCTGCAGAGAATGTACATCGCGATCGACCAGGCGAAAGAATACGGCCTTTTGGGTAAAGACATCCTCGGCACCGGTTTCGATTTTGACGTCAAGGTCATCCGAGGAGCAGGGGCTTTTGTTTGCGGAGAAGAGACTGCACTGATGGCCTCAGTCGAGGGCAGACTGGGAGAACCCAGACCACGCCCCCCTTATCCCGCAGAGAGCGGTCTCTGGGGAAAGCCGACGAATATCAACAATGTCGAGACATGGGCCAATGTGTCCCCTATTATCACCCGGGGAGCAGAGTGGTACGCGTCCATCGGGACTGAGTTGAGCAAGGGAACGAAGGTCTTCTCTGTTGTCGGGAAGGTCAAGGACACAGGCCTGGTCGAGGTTCCGATGGGCTTGAGCCTCGGCGAGATCATCTTCGACATCTGCGGAGGAATCCTGAAGGACCGCAAATTCAAATCCGTCCAGATCGGCGGCCCCTCCGGCGGATGTATTCCAGCAGGGCTTCTGAACCTGCCCGTGGATTATGAGGAACTCACCAAGGCCGGAGGGATGATGGGCTCGGGAGGAATGGTGGCCACGGACGAGAACACCTGTATGGTGGATATGGCCCATTACTTTCTCACCTTCACCAAAGACGAGTCCTGCGGCAAATGCACACCCTGCAGAGAGGGTGTCCCCCGCATGCTCGAGATCTTGGCCAGGATCAAAAACGGCACGGCGGTGATAGAAGATCTAGACACGCTGGAAGAGCTAGCCAAGAATATCAAAGCGACAGCCCTTTGCGGATTGGGCAATACGGCCCCCAATCCGGTTCTCACGACCCTGCGTTACTTCCGCGACGAATACGAAGCCCATATCAAGTACAAGCGGTGTGTTGCCGGCGTTTGTAACGACCTTGTATCCTCACCCTGTCACCATACCTGCCCCATAGACACCGAAGCATCCTCCTACGTCGCTCTTTGTGCGCAGGGCAAGTTCAAAGAAGCTTTAGAAGTTAACCGTTGGGTCAATCCACTGCCCAGTGTTTGCGGCAGGGTCTGCAACCACCCCTGCGAAACGCGGTGCCGGGCGGGAGAGGTCGCAGAGCCGATCGCCATCCGCGCTATCAAAAAGTTCGTGGCCGATCACGAGAGGACGAACGGCGGACGCCCGGAAGTCCAGCGGCCGGAGCAAAATTTGGAAAAAGTCGCGATCGTCGGCTCCGGGCCCTCAGGTCTGACCGCCGGTTGGGAACTTGCCAAGCGAGGCTATAAACCTACCATTTTTGAGGCAGAATCCGTCCCAGGGGGAATGTTGAGCTGGGGGATTCCTGAATACAGACTGCCGAAAGAGGTCCTCGATTACGATATCGACTATGTCAAAGCTATGGGTGTCGAGATCAAAACCAACACACCGGTGGGAAAGGACCTCACTATCGATGACCTCCTCAAACAGGGCTTCAAAGCCGTATACATCGCCACCGGAGCCCCGGTGAACCTGAAGCTGGGAATCCCGGGCGAAGAAGTGAAAGGGATCATCGACCCCATTGAATTCTTGAAGAAGTACAACCTGGAAGGCGAAGCCAAGATGGGCAAGAAGGTTGCGGTCGTCGGGGGCGGTAACACAGCCATGGATGCGGCAAGGACAGCCTGGAGGCTGGGGGCTGATGTCACCATCCTCTACAGAAGGACGAGACCGGAAATGCCCGCCAACGATGAGGAGATAAAGGAAGCGCTCGAGGAAGGCATAAAGATCGAGTTCTTGACTTTGCCGATAGAGGCTTATGCCGATAACGGACGCCTCTCCAAGATCAAATGCATCCGGATGGAACTGACCGAATTCGATGATACAGGAAGGCGAAGGCCCAAGCAGGTCGAAGGCAGTGAATTCGAGCTCGAAGTGGACACGCTCATCCCTGCCATCGGACAGGTCCCGGACCTTGAATTCCTGAATGGCAAGAAAGACCTCGCCATCACGAAATGGAGCACCTTGGAGGTCGATCCCGAAACCATGGCCACCAACGTTCCCGGGATATTCGCTGGAGGCGATGTTGTTTCCGGCCCCGCAACCGTTCTGGAAGCCATGCGATCGGGCAAGATCGCCGGTGAGTCGATGCACAGGTATCTCAGAGGAGAAACTATGGAGAGAGAATATAAACCGACCCAGCCGCGCATAGAAGTGCCGGTCGTGGAATTAGCACCCGAAGAGCTCTCTGACGCAGATAGGCCCGAGATCCCCTGCATTCCCATCGAAGAACGGAGAAGCTTCAACGAAGTCGAGATCGGGCTGACGAAAGAGATGTGCATAAAGGAGGCCAAACGTTGCCTCCGGTGTGACTTAGAAAGTAAAGGAGGGAGCAAATGAACGAAACCACAAAAAAAATTAAACTCACCATCAATGATCAACCTATAGAGGTGGATGAGGGCACAACAATACTTCAAGCTGCCAAGGAATTGGACATCGATATACCTACGCTGTGTTATCACCCCGTATTGGAACCTTATGCCGCATGCCGTGTGTGTGTTGTGGAGGCCAAAGTCGGCAACAAGGTCGATATCGTCACTTCCTGCAATACAAAAGTCAGAGAGGGGATGATCGTCAACACAGAATCAGAAGCGGCCCTCTCAGCCCGGCGTACGAATATCGAGATGTTGATGGCCCAAGCTCCTGCCGCCGAAGCCGTTCAGGAGATCGCAAAAAAAATGGGCATCGAAAAGACACGGTTCGCGATCGAGGATCCGGATGAAAAATGTATCCTTTGCGGTCTCTGTGTCCGCACCTGTGAAAACATCGTCGGAGCAGAAGCCATCAATTTTGTGGGGAGGGGCAAGAACCGAAGGGTTGCCCCGCCGTTCGACGAACCTTCCGAAGCTTGCATAGGATGTACAGCCTGTGCATTCTTCTGTCCCACCGAATGCATCACCGCCGAAGACCTGTATGGACGTAAGGTCATCCACAACGAGATGACGCTAGGTCCCACCACTGCTGTCAGGGTCCCCATTCGACAGGCTGTACCCATGGTCCCCTTCATCGATGAGGAAGCCTGTATTCATTTCAAGACAGGCGAATGCAAAATCTGCGCGAATATCTGCCCCAAGGAAGCCATCGACCATGATGTCGAAGATGAGGTGATCGAGGTGGATGTGGGCACAGTGATCCTGGCATCGGGGTTTAAATCCTTTGACGCCAGCCGAATTCCAGCTTATGGCTACGGTCGCTTCAACAATGTTATCACTGCCCTGGAGTTCGAAAGGCTGGTCAACGCTTCAGGGCCAACAGGCGGCAAGATCAAGCTGACCAATGGGGAGGAACCCAAAGCGGTAGGGATCATCCACTGTGTGGGTTCTCGAGACGAGAATTACAACGAATACTGCTCCAGGGTTTGCTGCATGTATTCACTGAAATACGCTCATCTTCTTCATGAGAAGACCGATGCGACAGTCTATGATTTTTACATCGACATGCGCTGCTTTGGAAAGGGATACGAAGAATTCTACCACCGCCTTTTGGAGGAAGGAACAAAATTTATAAGGGGTCGTGTCTCGGATGTTACGGACATGGCTCTTTCGCCGGAAGAGGAAGACAAGCTCATCATCCGGGTCGAGGACACTCTCATCGGCCAAGTCCGCCGTATTCCTGTGGATATGGTCATCTTGTCTACGGGTCTCGAGCCGGGCATGGACCAGAACGAGATCGCTAAGATCTTCAACATCTCCTGCAGCCAGGATACTTTCTTTCTCGAAAGACATCCGAAGCTCGCTCCGGCATCGACTTTTTCCGACGGAATCTTCCTGGCCGGTGCATGCCAGTCGCCCAAAGACATCCCGGACACCGTCGCTCAAGCGGGAGCAGCCGCTGCAGAAGCTCTGGCACTGGCAGATAAGGGAACCTTCGCGCTCGAACCCATCACTGCAGAGATCGACGAAGAACTCTGTGCAGGATGTCAGCTGTGCGTGAGTTTGTGCCCCTTTTCAGCCATCACCTATGATAAAGACAAGGGCGTGTCCGTCATCAACGATGCCCTGTGTAAAGGCTGTGGAACTTGCGTCTCTGCATGTCCATGCGGCGCGTCACAGCAGAAACACTTCAGGGATGCACAGATCTTTGCGGAGATCGAAGGAATCTTCGTTGAGTAAAAAATATACTAGAAAGGTAGGAAATGTTTCTGTATAATGTCAGGTTTGGTTCGACATATGAGACAAATCTTAGAAGTGGAGGCCAACTATGAGTAACGAAACTTATGATCCGAAGTTAGTTGGTTTCTTGTGTACATGGTGCTCCTACACAGGGGCTGACCTCGCTGGAACCGCGCGTATGACCTATGCGCCGAATATGCGGATCATCCGTGTGATGTGCAGCGGGAGGGTCGACCCCCAATTCGTTTTGAAAGCCTTCAAAGAAGGCGCGGACGGTGTCTTGATCTCAGGATGCCATCCAGGGGACTGCCACTACCAAGAAGGCAACTACAAAGCGTTGAGAAGACACAGGCTCCTTATAAAAATGTTGGAACAGCTGGGCATCGAGAAGGAGCGATTCCGATTGGAATGGGTCTCAGCGGCCGAGGGAGCCAAATTTCAGAAAGTCTGCGATGAGTTCACCGAAGAGATCAGGCAGCTCGGACCATTAAACTGGAATGGAGGAGAACATGAGCACAGAGAAGCCTAAGGTTGCGTTTTATTGGTGTTCCTCTTGTGGAGGTTGCGAGGAGTCCATTGTTGACCTTGCCGAGGATATCCTCAAAGTTGTCGAAGCGGTGGATATCGTCTTTTGGCCCGTCGCCATAGATATTAAAAAGAAGGATGTGGAAGCGATGGAAGATGGATCGATCGCCGTGGGATTCATCAACGGTGCCGTCAGGTTGTCCGAACAGCTCGAGATGGTCGAGCTTTTGAGGAAAAAGTGCCAGTTGATCGTCGCCCACGGGAGCTGCTCTCACCTCGGGGGGATCCCGGGTTTAGGCAATTTCTGGAACAAGGAGACCATCTTCAACCGCGCCTACCACACAACGCCTTCTACGGATAATCCCGATGGAGTCGTTCCTCAGGAAAAAACCGTATTGGAAGACGGTAAGGAGCTCACCCTCCCAAGGTTCTACGACACCGTGTATTCGTTGGACCAGGTGATCGATGTGGATTACTATCTTCCCGGCTGTGCACCCCCCAGGGACCTGATCATGAATGCTGTGTTGGCCATCCTCGAGGGCAAGCTCCCTCCTAAGGGATCGGTACTATCGCCTAACAAATCGCTCTGTGATGACTGCGAGCGGAACGATACAAAACCAGAAAAGATGGTGATGACAGAGATCAAAAGGCCCTGGGAAGTTGAGATCGATCCCGAGAAATGTTTTTTGGCTCAGGGGATTATCTGCATGGGTCCGGCCACCCGGACAGGATGCGGCGAACGCTGCATCATCGGCAACATGCCCTGCCGCGGCTGCTTCGGCCCCACGGACCAGGTGCTCGACCAGGGCGCCAAATTCCTTTCTGCCCTGGCATCGATCCTGGACACCGATGATGAAAAAGAAATCGAGAAACTCGTCGATACGATCGTTGACCCCGCAGGCACGTTTTACAGATTCAGCCTGCCCTCATCGATCCTGCGACGGAAACGAATGGAGGCCATAAAATGAGTGAACGAATCACAATCGATCCGATCACCAGGCTCGAAGGCCATGGCAAGATCGAGATCTTCCTGGACGATAAGGGGGATGTCGACCGCGCCATTCTCCAGATCCCTGAACTCAGAGGATTCGAGCAGTTCGCCGTCGGTCGACCCGTAGAAGAAATGCCGAGGATCACACCTCGGATCTGCGGTGTCTGCCCGACAACCCACCATATGTGTTCGACGAAAGCGAACGATGCTGTTTTCAATGTCAAGCCCACACCCACGGCTGAAAAAATCCGGCGTCTCATCTACAACGCATTCCAATTCGAGGATCACACCCTCCACTTCTTTTTCCTGGGTGGACCCGACTTTGTCGTGGGCCCCACCGCCCCTGCGGCGGAAAGAAACATTCTGGGAGTTCTCGGTAAGGTCGGCCTCGAAGTCGGAGGAAAAGTTATCCGAGCCAGAAGAGAAGCCCGGGATATTATCAACTGGTTGGGTGGAAAGGTCATCCATCCCATTTGCGGGCTCGCGGGTGGGGTTTCCAAGGGGTTGGACGAGGAACATAGGGTGCAATTTCTGGAGACTGCGGACTTCTGCGTTGAATTCGCTCAATTCGCGCTCCAGATTTTCGACGATGTCGTCCTCAAGAATAAGGAATATGTGGACTTGGTCGTCGGCGACGCCTATAAGATCATTACATACTATATGGGATTAGTGGACGAGAACAACAAACTCGACTTCTACGACGGAGACGTCCGTGTGGTCGATCCCGAAGGCAAAGAATTTTGCAAATTCAAACCGTCTGAATATCTCGAGCATATCTCTGAACATGTGGAGCCCTGGAGCTACATCAAGTTCCCCTTCCTGAAAAAAGTCGGCTGGAAAGGATTCACCGAAGGTAAAGAGAGCGGTGTCTATCGCGTGGCCCCTCTGGCACGGTTGAACGCAGCCGACGGAATGGCAACCCCTCTTGCACAGGAACACTACGAGAAAATGTATGAGACGTTGGGTGGGAAGCCTGTCCACAACACTCTCGCCTACCACTGGGCACGTCTTATCGAGACACTCCAAGCTGCCGAAGCCATGAAGGGTCTTTTAGAAGATAAGACCATCACGGACCCGGATATCCGTAATATCCCGACGGAAACTCCCAATGAGGGTGTAGGGATCGTCGAAGCTCCCAGAGGAACGCTCATCCACCATTACAAGACCGATTCGAGAGGGATCATGGAAGAAGCCAACCTCATCGTCGCTACAGTGAATAATGCCGCCGCCATCAATATGTCCATCGAAAAAGCCGCCAAGACTTTCATAAAGGGCGGGAATGTCTCCGAGGGATTGCTCAACATGGCAGAGATGGCCTTCAGGCCCTACGATCCCTGTCATGCCTGCGGTACACACTGTCTCCCCGGTGACATGCCTCTTGAGGTCAATATCTACGACAGCAGCGGAGAACTTGTCGAAAAACTGAAAAAATAATCCCCAGGAGGATTAGGTCTCCTTAGGGAACACGAGAGGGGTAGGGATTTGAGAAGACAATTCCTACCCCCTTTTTTTTTCTTCTCGGAGAAACGCCTTGAAGTATAATATGGGAATAGCATTTACACAGTATATGGAATATTTTCCGAGCATGAGCTCATGACATAAATCTATGAGCGGTTTTTGGGAATAATTCGGGAATAAAACGATGAAAACGCTGGTTCTTGGTTTGGGAAACGAACTCTACGGCGACGATGGCGTCGGGATCTCTGTCGTGCAAAAGCTCAAGAGCGATCCCGATCTGAAAGAGGAATTCGCTGGATGTTTGACGAATGTCGATATCGAAGAATGTTCCCTTACAGGATTTAAACTGCTAGATGTGGTCATCGGCTATGACCGGCTCATCATCATCGACACGATCAAACGATCCAAACCCATAACAGGAAAAGTGTACACCCTGAAACACAGCGATCTCAGGTATATCCCAGGCCCCTCCCCTCATTATGTCTCCATCCCCCAGGCCGTCGATATGGGAAGAAAGCTGGGGCTCAAAGTCCCCTCAAAAATCGAGATCATCGCTGTAGAGGCAAAAAACCTGTACAATATGGGGGAAGGATTGACACCCGAGATGACCAGAGCCATTCCCGAAATTATCCAAAAATTGAAGGAGCTTTTAGAAGAAAAATGACAAAAAAAGAAGTCTTGGTCCTGGAGGACCTGCTCGGATCAAACAAAAAGATCGCTGCGGATATCCGCAAACAACTGAGCCAGAAGGGGATCCTCTTGGTCAACCTTATGAGCTCGCCGGGTGCGGGCAAAACCACACTGTTGGAAAGCATCGCCGAACATTTAGCGCCCGATTACAAAATGGCAGTGATCGAAGGCGATATCGAGACAGAAAGGGATGCGGATCGCATCCGCCGAAAGGGCGTCCCCGCCTGGCAGATCCTCACAGGAGGCGCTTGCCATCTGGAAGCCAAGATGGTGGGCAAGCTTTTTCCGGAGATCCCCTCCGACCTCGATTTTCTCTTTATCGAGAACGTGGGAAACCTCGTCTGCCCCGCCAGTTTCGACCTGGGCGAGAACATCCGCTGTGTGCTTCTCTCCACCCCTGAGGGCGATGACAAGCCCAAAAAATATCCGAAGGCATTCACCACATCCAACTGGCTGATAATCTCAAAGACCGATCTCGTGCCGCCTCTGCCATTCGACATCGAGAGGGCCATAAAAGAAGCCAAGGAAGTCAATCCTTCCCTTCAAACCTTCACTGTTTCTGCACTTAAAGGGGAAGGCGTCGAAGGATTGGTGGGTCATCTCATCTCCGCCCTTGATAAACTCCGCAAAAGCGATGCATGAACTCTCGGTCGTGGCCAACCTTTTCGAGATCCTCGAGGAAAAAGTTCGGGAAAAAGACGGAAAAAAGATCTTCTTCGTGAAGCTCAAGGTGGGGGCTTTAGCCGGAGTCGTACCCGAGTTGCTCACGACAGCTTTTGATATCTACAAAAAAGACACCATCGCGTCCGAAGCCGATCTGGAAATAGAAGAGGTCCCTCTCAAAGTCCGATGCAGGGATTGTCACAAGGTCATGATCAAGGATGACTTTGTTTTTATCTGCGAGAATTGCGGTTCGACCAATCTCGAAACTCTAGAGGGGACCGAGATGATCCTCGAAAAGATGGACATAGAGATATAGCCAAATACATCCGCTATCGGGAGGGTGCTTATGAAAAGCTTGAAAGAGATCTCCAAAAAAACGGTACTGGACGAAGCTCGATTGAAAAAGATCGAGGAGATCATCCTCAGCCACGGACACTATGCCAAAAGCACGGTCAGGGATGAGATCGAATGGTTCCTTACAGGGCTGGGGATGGACGCCTACTATTTTGAAACAACTCCTCTCAAGACGATCGCCCATCACATCGAAGCGGTCAAATCAGCAGCCATCATGGCCTCCCTCCAGAAAAAGACGGCCCTGCAGATCGACCTGGCAACAGAGCAAAAGGACGAGGCCATTTATCTGGTGGACGACCAGCACTCGCGGGCTCTGGAGATCGAACGCCGGATCGAGGAAAAATACCCCAACTCCAGACTGCAGACATACCGAACAACGGGAAAGCCCCGGAGAGCCAAACATCTCAGGCTATACCAGGTCAACAGAGCGCAGTTCTGTGCGGAAAAAATCTATCCGGAGGAGATAGACCTCAAAAGGATCGCCTGTCGGCTTTTCCTGAAAACGACAACCTCCGAAACCTACAATCGCTATCAGGATATCATCTCGAGATCCAGCGGGTGGGAAACGCCATTAATCGATGTCTCGCAGAAAAGGGATTCCAAAGAACTGCGCATCATGGTGGCCATCAACAGGGAATCCCCTTCCAGGTTTTTTTCCAATGTCTCGGATGTGTTCAACTCGCACGGCCTTTTTTCCAACCGGAAATACATCGAACAGTTCGCCAACGGCAAGACCGTCTACACGTTCTATCTGAACGAAATCCGGGAGGGAAAACTCATCCAGGACCTTGTCTCAGACATAAGCCTTGTTTATGTTATGCCTGATAGCCCTCTATCCGAGCTTTTCAGAGAGGGCAGGCTCAGTGCCCAGGAGATGGTCTTCGGTGTGTCGGCCTGGAGTTTTGCCCATCAGTTCCTGAGCGAATACAACGAAGAATACCTCAAGGTCAGGGAGTATCTCAAAGAGGCTCCCGAGCTGCTTGGTCTGGTAAGGCAGCTCAAGACCAGGCTATCGAAGATGGCCTACGATGAGGCCAAGATTTGGGAGGCTCTGGTCAGCAACTATGTCTATCTCAAGGAGGCTTACAATCTCTTTGAGATAAAGTTCAATCCCCACGTCAAAAAACAGAATTTCCACAGCCGAATGGAAAAGCTCGGAGACGAGATCACCCGTCATATCAGTGTCGAGCTCGACCGCAACATCTTTCAGATGATCCTCTGTTTCATCGACGTCATCCACAGGACCAATTTCTATAAAAGGGACAAAACGTCCATTGCCTTCATGTATGATCCGAAGTTCCTCAATCCGGTGGACTATCCGGAGAATCCTTTCGGTATCTTCCATGTCATCGCCACCGAATTACGCGGTTATCACATAAGGTTCAGAGACATAGCGAGGGGAGGCATCCGTATCGTGAGGTCTCACAACTTCCAGGCGTTCATGAACAATTCCGACTTTATCTTCGATGAAAATTACAACCTGGCCGCAACGCAACAGAAAAAAAACAAGGACATCCCCGAGGGAGGGTCCAAGGGAACCATCCTCCTCCGATGGGGGCATCAAGACAAGGCAGAATCCGCTTTTAAAAAATACATCAACGGACTCCTGGATCTCCTCCTCCCCGACGAAGACATCATCGATCATTACGGAAAGGAAGTCATCCTCTTTTTGGGCCCCGATGAAGGAACCGCGGATATGATGGAGTGGGCGTCGGAGCGTGCTCGAACACTCGAGTATCCTTACTGGAAGGCTTTCTCCACGGGAAAACCTGTCTCATTGGGGGGAATCCCTCATGATCTCTACGGGATGACGACGAATTCGGTTCACCAGTACGTGCTGGAGATCCTCAAAAAAACCGGAACAAAGGAATCCAAGATCACAAAAGTGATGACGGGAGGTCCCGACGGCGACTTAGGCAGCAATGAGATCCTGATATCCAAGGATAAGATCCTGGCCATCATCGATGGGTCCGGCGTGCTCTACGATCCCAAGGGCATTGAGCGAACAGAATTGGAGCGTCTGGCGAAGAACAGACAGATGGTCGAAAAATTTCCAAAAAACCTTATCTCATCCAAAGGATTCCTCATCACGATAAAAGAACAGGATGTCCTATTGCGCGATGGAGAAAAAGTTCTCAGCGGACTCGAGTTTCGGAATACGTTTCATCTTCATCCGAAATTCAAGGCCGACCTCTTCGTTCCCTGCGGGGGAAGGCCTGCGTCGGTCAACATCAACAACTGGACCCAGTACATCGACCAAAAAGGCAATCCTCGTTTCAAATACATCGTCGAAGGCGCTAATCTGTTTATCACTCAGGATGCACGGATAAGGCTCGAAGAACATGGCGTGATCATCTACAAAGATGCATCAGCGA
>JASFEP010000097.1:0-12573 GCA_050124775.1 Candidatus Aminicenantota bacterium | reverse complement strand
CCCTCGAAAGGGCTGCAACGAAGGCTTTGTGGTGAGATCGGTTCGCCTGAAAGGGAAAAGGAGCTGCCAATAAAAACTAAGATGGTTTTGTAAATAAGTTTGGCAGCAACTTTTATGAATAATTCAGATTTTATTGAGTAATTTTTTCTTATCCCTGATCGCCCGGAGAATTCCGAGAAAAACGATTTGTTTCTCCTCTCGATCAAAGTCACTTTGAATGATCTCAACTCGATCTTCCTGAACATAAAAAGAGAGCACCTTCACGTATTTAGCGATTCCAACGACGGGCCGGCCTTTAGAGCGCTCCATGTAAGTGACTTGGATCGTGACTTTATCCTTTGCATCCACATCCTGCACCAATATCACAACGTGGATATCCTTGTTTGTGTCGTCGTCGTCCTCTCCGACAAAGAATTCTCTTTTGATAAAATCGCACCCTGGATATCTGTCGAACACCTTCACTTCCTCGTAGATCTCTTGGAGAATTTTTGATATTTCTACTTTTTTGTCGGGAAGTGACAAAAACCGCACGGGGAATAAAAACTCAGTCAGGCATAAAAGCAAACAACATACTGTCACAGCGCTTAAGATTTTTTTTGCCAGCTGAGATTTCATCTGCTTTTTATTTCATTCTCTCACATTTTGAGCTAAATTTCATATTTTTGTCTAGGACGGCAAGTCTCCCCTGAATTGTGAAAACATGAATTGCCGTCACGTTGATAGGCATCTCCAATTTGTGGAGCTTAAAACCTCCAGAAGAGAAAGGGTATGGTACTTTTTTTAGTATGACCAAATCAATACATTCGGACCGTTTGAGAAACAGCGGCTGTGGAGCGTTTTTGCAACCAGCGATAAGAACAATCTGGACTTCATTCATCACGGATTTGAACAAACTTCCGCCTTCGACTAAGCGTGTCACAGAAAAATTCACCCCTGAATTTCATCTCTTTTGGTGATTGATGATATTGCTGAATATAGCCATACTATATATGGCATAGCCAGTGTTTGCCGAGGTTGCTCACTTATGTATGAAACAGATATTCTGTGCCCCTATTGTAAAAATTCACATCTCCGTGAAATAAAGCTTCCTTCCCCAATCCCGAGCACCATATGGGAGGGAAAAGAAAAAAATGAAAATATCAGGAAATTTTATGTCTGTTTATCCTGCTCCAAAATGATAAACGAAGAAGAACTGAATATCTAAAACATTTTTTTCAATCTTCTCCACATCCATGCGACTAAAATTATGGATTAAGTTGTGGTTTATCTAAAAATATCTATTTTTCTATCTATAAGTGTATCTATTTCTGTCCCTCCGGGGGGTGATGGGCCAAAGACCTTGGGGAGGATCTATGGACATCGATAGAATTTTTTCAGACAAGTACGGAAAAGACTTGATGGAGATTCACAGGCTGATTGTCGAGCTGGAACAGATCGAGATTGTAAAGCAACGCTCAGGAATGCCGAGCTGGAAAAGTGAAAAAAAATATCAAGAGTTTTTTTCTAGAGTCAAAGAGGCCGTGGCAATCGTACAGGATGGAATGATTGTAAGGGCGAATGAACAAATTGCAAAGATAACCGACCGCTCTTTGGAGGAAATTACCGGCGTTCCTTTCTCCGAGTTCGTTCATCCCAGTGAGATATCGAGGATCAAGAAACACTATGACAGCCGGATTGCCGGAAGCGAAGCTCCCATCGTTTACAAGACGGTTGTCAAACACAAAGATGGCAGTAACGTACACATCAAGGTCAGGGCTGGAGTGATCACCTACAGGAACGAACCGGCAATTTTTGTGATCGTGGATAAGGATCCCGACGAGGAGAATAAATAATTCGAGTTAATATTCACTTTGGACCTGCGAATAATATTCGGGCTTAATAACGGATAATACGACATTCTATAGACAAGACGCAAAGAGACAAAATGGCAAAAGGGGGCTCTTATGAAAGGTTTGATGTTCAACTGCATAAACTGGGGAGGAATCGATTGCCACACCGATGTTTCTGTGCATAAATATCCCAAAAAGATTGATGATGGCCAGGATCTTGCTCTCTGGCCGGTCGGAGAGGAATTGAGAGCGCTCGACGCGATATGCAAAAGCTGTGAACTTCGGTTCTTCGAGATCGCAACAAGAGAGTGCCCTGTGTGCAGTGGCAGTGAATTCATAGAAAAAACAGGACTCGAAATAGAGGCCAACGGATCAAAATCATTCGAAAATTCTTATCTCAAATGCAATATCTGTGAAACTCCCGCTATCTTGCTCAAATCGGGGTAAAATCCTTCACGTCTGGAAACAGAGAAATTTGCATCGTCCTCATTTCTTACAGATCCCAAAAATTGCATGATTTACCATACTCTTCTATGATAAAATTAAGTTTGGTGGGAATCAGCCGAAGAGAATTCGTCAAACTTGGTCTAGCCGGTATGGCTGGAGCTTGCCTGAAATACTCCTGCAAGAAAGATGCGACGGGCCCCAAAGCAGATGTGCCGGTTAATTGTTCCGGCTCGCTTCGGGGATTAATACATGGCGGAAATGTCGGCTCCGGGCGTATAATCTTCGATAAGATGACGGAAGTCGAGATCTCGAACGGACTGTTTTCCATCGACAATTCACACAATCTTGTCGCTGGAAAATACAACATCAGAGTGGAAACAGACATCGGCTATCCAAGAGAGTGCTTGGCGGAATTGAGCAACAGCGGTCTGTATGATTGGCGATGCGGATATCTACTGGATAATGTCATTGAAATAACTGCGATCGATGCCCAAGTATACAATAATTGGCTGTACGGGGTTTATCACGGACAGTCGGGTTCAGAACGATGGTTTCGTCACAAACCGAAGTTTTTCTGGTATGACAGGAGTCTGTGGGGATTTTTTGGAGCGGGAAGAGTCACTATCGTTGATGATAATTATCCGGTTGATCCTATCACAAATACTTCCGTTCAATCCGTTGTGCTTAACCACGTCCATAAATATACCGATGGATGGGTCCACGGTGAGCTGCACAAGGAGAGTGATTACAGAGCACAAGGCAGAGAGGATGAGATGCCCGATCCGAATATTTGGATACCGGGCTGGATAATATATTTCGTGCCCACAATAATCGCAAGAAATGAGGAATTCGTAACATTTGATAGGGATAACAATGGAGATATTTACAGTGCACAAATGAGATTTAATCGTGATATGTCACTCTCAGAAACAATCGTTTCAATAAATACTGCGAAAATCCTCGGGATTTCTCAAGAATGGCTACCCGCAAGTGATGTTTTTTCCGGGTCTCAGCCAACCGCACTGGCACAACTTATCGCAAAAATCAAATACAGCCGGGCCCCTTACCATAACATGATTGATGGGGTGGATGGATATTTATCTGATTATTAAAATCCCGCTTAAAGCCTCAACACAGATTTTAACCTTATACTCACGAAAGAACAGAATTCAAAAGCAACCTTTTTCCTCTTGATAGCGTCTGTTCAGTATATATATTGTATTCCAATAAAACCTGCGGCAAGATGGACATTATAACGCGACTGGAGGAAGCTATCCTCATTGCGATCTTGAGACTCGACCAGGGTGCCCATGGTGTCACTATCAATAAACAGGTTTCCGAATCACTGAAGAAGAACTATTCCATGGGGGCGCTCTATTTCTCGCTTGATCAGCTCTTGAGAAAAGGCTTTGTCCAAAAAACTACAAAGACCTTCTATCAAAAAAAGGGCGTGCGAAGCCGCACATACTACAGTCTGACAAATAGAGGCAAAAAAGCACTCAAGGACGTCAGAGCCCATCAGAAATCCCTTTGGGATGGGATTCCAGAGATGTCTTTTAATGCAACGAAATCAAAATGACAGAGAACAAAGGCAATCCTCCTGCATTTGCTGTTTGGCTGCTGTCGCGAATGATGCATGATGAAGAGCGCCTCACGATCCTGAACGATTTCTCGGAGATCTATGAAGAACTTGAATTAAATATAGGAACTCTTCGAGCCAGACATTGGTACTGGTCCCAAGTATTAAAATCCATACCCATGTTTCTTTGCAAATACATTTTATGGAGTTGTGTCATGCTTAAAAACTCATTCAAAATTTCTATCCGTTCCGTAAAAAAACATAAGGGGTACTCCTTCATCAATATCTTCGGACTGGCAGCAGGGATGTCATGCTGTATCCTCATTCTTCTATGGGTCCAGAATGAGTTGAACTATGATCGATTTCATAAAAATGTCAATTCTATTTATAGAGTTGCTGGAAACTCAACGAGCCAGCCAGCCCCATTAGGCCCAGCGTTAAAGGAGGGCTATCCCGAGATTCTCAATACTGTGAGATTTTCCAATCCGAATGTATCCGTTCGATATCAAGATAAATGCTTCAACGAGAATAATTTTTATTTTGCCGATCCTTCCGTTTTCGAAGTATTCACGTTTCCTTTTACCCAAGGAAATTCTCAATCCGCTCTTAAAGATCCCTATTCCGTTGTCATTACAGAAAAAGCCGCAAAAAAATACTTTGACAAGGAAGACCCTATAGGCAAAGTCCTGAAGATACAAAACGAAGCAGATCTTCATGTGACCGGTATCATTCAGAATATTCCATCCAATTCCTCTCTCCGCTTTGACTTTTTAGGATCTTTCGAAATGTACAGCAATCCGGTGGGGAATCATTGGTGCAATCATGCGCACAGAACCTACATTCAGCTTGCCAAACACGTTAGAGCCGAGCACATCCTTCCTGAGATATCCCATATCGTTATGAAAAACTGCAAGATCGTTCACAAACCTATCGAACTTCAACCCATGGGACGTATTCACCTCTATGAAGAAGGAGCCATTACTTACGTCTATATTTTTTCGGCCATCGCTCTTTTTGTCCTGATGATCGCCTGCATTAACTTCATGAATCTCACAACAGCTCGATCCCGGAACCGGATCAAGGAAATCGGGATCAAAAAAGTCGTAGGGGCCTATCGCTCAAGCCTTATTAAACAATTTTTCCTGGAATCAATCCTGTTTGCTTTGGTCTCTCTAATTGTCGCGTTAGCAACTCTTGTGATTGTACTCCCCTATTTTAACTCCTTTTTAGAAACAGACCTCACTTTTAATATCCTTCATAATCCCTTGTTGTTTGGAGGATTGATCTGTATAACATTGATCACAGGAATCATGTCAGGAACATATCCGGCTCTTTTCCTCTCATCGTTCCCCCCGGCCAAGTTATTGAAGAGTCTGGCCGGTTCTGCAGTTGTTTCCGCCAAAGGTTCACTTTTCAGAAAGGTGCTTGTTGTCACTCAGTTTGCCATCTCCATAACTCTCATCATAGGGACTCTGATCATTCACAACCAAATGAATTATATTCGTAATATGAATCTGGGATTTGACAAGGACCAGCTGATCTATATGAGCATCAAAGGGGATATTGTGCACAAACGTGATTCTTTCAGGAATGATCTCTTGAAAAATCCGAATATCGCAGGTGTCACACTCGCATCGAGTCTTCCTTCTTATGTAGGGAATACGGCATCAGGATTCAGTTGGGAAGGCATGGATGCGAATCTCAAACCATATTGGCAGTTTGTATCGACCGATTTCGATTATATTCCTACGCTCGGATTAGAGATTACCAAGGGCAGGAATTTCTCGAAACAATATTCCACCGATACCTCTGAAGCTGTCATCGTCAATGAAAAGGCCGCTGCAATCATGGGTTTTGAATCCCCCATCGGTAAACAATTCGATTTGTGGGGCCATCAATGCCGGGTTGTCGGTGTTGTCAAAAACTTCCATTTTCGACCTGCCCACCAACAAATCGAACCATTGATGATCTGGATAGGATCCGATGCTTTCAAAAGAGAGATTCTTGTGCGGCTGCATCCGCATGTCTCCAATCTTCAAGGCACACTAGCCCACATCGAAAAAACTTGGCAGACTTACGCACACGGGTTCCCTTTTGAATTCCATTTTTTAGACGAAGCCTTCGACCAAAATTACCGAGATGAGCAGAAATTCGGGGAGATCATCAGATACTTCACCCTATTTGCTATCCTGATTTCCTGCCTTGGGTTATTCGGGCTGGCTGCTTATATGGCTGAACAACGCACAAAAGAAGTGGGCATTCGGAAAACATTGGGTGCAACGACTCCCAATATCGTTCTCCATTTTTTAAAGGAGTATTGGGCCCTCATCGTTTCGGCAAATGTTTTAGCTTGGCCGTTTGCATACTTTTTTATGACCAAATGGCTACAAGGCTTTGCCTACCGTGTTCAAATCGGGATCTTGATCTTTATCCTATCGGGCACACTCGCCCTTATAATTGCTCTTCTCACTGTAAGTTACCAAGCAATCAAAGCCGCAAACGCCAATCCGCTGGATTCGCTCAGGTATGAATAGAACTTTCTAACTCTCAGCGAAACCTTTCATCTTTTCCATTCGTATATACTTATATATGTATTTATGATAAATATATATAAGTTGCTGAGACGAAAATAAAACAAAGAGGTCACACAATGGTCGAACTCACAAGAAATGAAGAGCTGATCCTTCTTTCCATCTGGAAGCTTAAAGATAGGGCATATGGAGTAACGATCAGGGAAAATTTCCGCAAGATCACGGGAAAAACTCTGAACTATGGATCCCTCTACAACACGCTCTATCTCCTGCTCCGCAAAGGTCTTGTCGTCTCTCAAGAAAGCGAACCTCTTTCGAAAAAAGGGGGCCGCCGAAAGATCCTCTATTCACTGACCCGAGAGGGCAAAAAGGTCCTCGGCTCGGCCCAAAAAATGCACCAGCTTGCCTGGCGTGATGTTCCCGATCTAGCCCTGGGGAATAAAAAGTGAAAAAGAGTCGGCAAAGCCCGCCAAAGTTTTTCTTATGGATCCTGAGTCGTCTCTCTCTCTATGAAGAAATGTTCGCCATCACAGGGGACTTCGAGATCGAATACAAAAGCATCGCTGAGAACCACGGCCGAATGAAAGGCTTCTTTTGGTCGATAGGGAGCACATTTTTGTTTTTTTACTATTACTTTCTTCTGACAACAAAATGGAGGATTGTCATGTTCAGGAATTACCTGAAGATCGCCTTCAGGCAATTGAAAAAGCATAAAGGTTTTTCCATCATCAACGTTTCGGGATTGGCCATCGGAATGACAGCCTGTCTGCTGATGCTGATGTTCGTCGTGAATGAAACGAACTACGACAATTTTCATCCCAGCAAAGACAGGATATTCCGCGTGATCACCGATTGGGGGAAAGAAGGAAGCCGGATGAAATTTGCGGGTGCCATGCCGGCAATCGCTCCTGCGCTCGAGGACAAAGTCGCGGATGTCGAAGTCGCCGCAAGAATCCAACGCATACATTCGGCTGTTATCACGGATGCAGATAACCAGTCCGTCAATGAAGAGAACGCTTTTTATGGAGATCCGGAAATCTTTGATATCTTCAATTGGCGCTTGCTGAAGGGGGATAGACACAGTGCGCTGGACGAGCCTTACTCCGTCGTCCTCTCTAATACGACTGCCCGTAAATACTTTGGGAACGACGATGCTTTGGATCAGACCTTAACGATCAATGGCAATCCCTACAGGATAACCGGTGTGATGAAAGACCTGCCGGCCAATACCCATCTGAACTGTGAGATTCTCGTCTCCTATGAAACGGTCCATGCGTTGGGAGTGTACCCCGAAAAACCCTGGAATGTCTGGGGAGACACCTACAACTATATGCGTCTCAAAGAAAACGTTTCTGTAGAAAATGTCCACAAAAAACTGAACAGCCTGTTGATTGAGAATGCGGGCGACTGGTACAGAGGCCGCATGGACTTGATACTGCAGTCTCTTTCAGCTATTCACTGGGATAATGAATCACGGGGAGATCTGGGGCCAAAGGGAAACAAATTGTATGTCTATCTGTTCCTATCGGCATCGATTCTGGTGCTTCTTATCGCATGCTTTAACTTCATGAATCTCTCCACATCCAGGTATGTGGACCGTATGAAAGAGGTGGGCATCCGGAAAGTGGTGGGGGCGAACAGACGGCAATTGATCCATCAATTCCTCATCGAGTCGACCTTGGTGGCTCTAATTGCCGCATCCATAGGCATCTATCTGTTTATTCTTCTCAATAAAAGCCTCTATGCGTTGCTCAATATCGAATTTGTTATCAGCGCCAGCCATTCCCTCTATCTCTATGGAATCATCGTATTGCTCGTGTGTGTAGTGGGGTTTTTCGCCGGGGGTTATCCGGCCTTTTTTCTCTCCAGATTTCGTCCGGTCGATATTATCAAAAGCGGATTTTGGGGAGCAAGAAACAAGCTGTCCTTCCGACACGTTCTGGTCGTTTTCCAATTCAGCATCTCCATATTGCTCATTGTCGGCACCCTCGTCGTATATCGACAGCTCGATTATATGAAAAACTCCGACCTGGGATTCGAGAAAGAGGACGTTCTGCTCGTACGATTCCCATGGAGGAATGAAGAGGTCAAACAAAAATACTCAGTGCTCAGGGATGAATTATTGAATAATCCGAATGTCCTGAGCGTTTCTGGAGTTTATACCGTTCCGGGCATCAACAGCCAATTCCAGATGGGTGTAAGAAAAGTGGGCGACGGCCCGGAAAAAACAGTTACGCTCCAGGCTTTGCCAGCAGATTATGGGTATGTGAAATCCATGGGACTTGAGCTGATCGAAGGACGCGACCTGTCAGGAGAGTACGCATTGGACGTAAGAGAAAGCGCATTGCTCAATGAAACAGCCTGCGACGTCTTGGGCTTGGAAAATCCTGTTGGAGAAAAACTCCTCCTTCCGCGAAACCAAGAGATGAGAGAGATGACCGTGGTGGGCATTGTCAGGGATTTTCATGTTCAATCGCTGCACAATAAGATCAATCCGATGATCATTTTCGTCGAGCCTCAAATGTATGCCATGATGGCCATCAAAATACACCCCATAAATCCTGAAGATACGATCCGGTCTCTCGAGGAGAATTGGAAGAGTGTGCTGCCGTTTGCGGGATTCAACTACAGATACATGGCTGATGCCTATCATAGCTTTTACAGGACCGAAGAGAAAAGCTGGAAATTGATCACCATTTTTACATGTTTGGCATTGCTCGTCTCGTGTCTGGGTCTGTTCGGACTGGCCGCGTTCACGACATCCAAACGAGTCAAGGAGATCGGGATCAGAAAAGTGCTGGGAGCGACAGCGGGGGGAATTACGTTTCTTTTGTCCAAACAATTCACCCAATGGGTGATCTTGTCGAATCTATTCGCGTGGCCGATCGCCTACTATCTATTGAGCCGTTGGCTGGAAAACTTCGCTTACAGGATGAATTTGGGTCCAGGGCCATTCCTTTTGAGTGGCTCTGTTGCACTAGGCATAGCCATATTGACTGTAAGCTTCCAAGCAATTAAAGCAGCTCTGGCCAATCCTGTGGAATCGTTGCGCTATGAGTAGAGTATTTGACGATTCGGGGAGATAAAAATTTCATTGAGGATCAATGCCCTCTTTGATTTGATTCCAATTTTTGACTTTGTATCGTTTTATCTTCACTTCCCCCGTCTCTTCGGAGGTGAATACATCATAAAGGAGACCGTCCTTAATGATCTCGGGGCTAAAAGAGAGGAATGCTTTGTATAAATAATATCCGTCTTTGCTGAAGATATCGAGTTCGACCCGATTGCTTTCGTCAAGAACTGAGGGCGCCTTCCTCACATAGATCCGGCCAGAATCATCAACCCTCAATCCATAGAAGTAAGGACGGTGGGGAGGAAATTGACACGAAGCCTCGATCACATCTCTGGGCGGTTTTCTCCCCCGCCTCTCGAAAGCTGCTTCAATATGGTTTATTATGAAGTCCTTTTCAGCTATAGTGATCGGCTGAGGCGCCTCGTCTTTTTCTATCTTTTTTGTGAGCTCTCCCCTATAGCTCATGACACTTATCACATAGTCCGATGGATAGGCATAAATGAATTGTTCGTTACTGATGGGGAATAAATGAGGCCAATAATTGTATTGGTGATAGGCTTTAAAGGATACGGTCGCTCCGCTTCCATCCCTCGATTGCACGGCCTGAACATCAGAAAACTCGGTTATCCTGTCCACAATCTTCCCATTTCTGTCATATTTGACTAAATATTTCTTACTCCCCTCCTCGTCACTTTGCATGATAAATGTGTAAACATTACCGTCAGCGTCCAAGAAAAAATCATTGATGTTGGTCTCAAAGGTTATACTGTCCTTATAAACTCCTTCCGTGTCGAAGATATGGATCCGCCGTCGATCGGACAGATATATCGTATCCTGCTTATCGATAAACACATCTGTAAGTCTCACGAACTCACCGGGGCCTTCTCCTTCGCGCCCAATGGTGAGGAGATACTGACCGTCTTTATCGAATTTTTGGACACGGTGGTTCCCGGAGTCGAGGACATAGATATTTCCCTCGCTATCGAGAGCGATTCCCAAAACATTATAGAATTGAAAATTCGGGCCTTCATCGGTTCCCAGCTCGAGATCGCCCTCTAGCTCGATTATTAACTCTCCGTAATAGGGCTCACTAGGATTTCTAACGAATGTTGCGCCATCGACATCCTCGACCACACCTTTCCATCCATCCTTTTGAGGGCTGCAAGACATAAAAATGACCAGAGTGATCAGCAAAAACAAGACTGGACTCATCCATTCTGTTCTTTTCATAATTTCTCCAGTTTATTAAGACTGTATCAGATGTTATAACGTTTCTGAGGGATATTCTGTTTACGGAATCGCTTTGCTAACAAATCCGGTCGTTCTCGGAAGACGGAATTTCATTTTCACTTCTTCACTTCTGCGTAATATGAATATAGATTACCATTTCCTTACTATCAAAGCGTTGTTATAGCAATAGTGAAATCGAGGAATTATTTGGAGAAGCGGACCACTGTCTTGTACTGGGAGGGTGTCAGTGCCATCAAATCTTCGATCGTGATCTCCAGGCGATAGTCTCCCTCCTGCTCTGGAAAATAGGGGATTTCTACAATTAACTCATAGGTCTCGAACAGTTCTTTTTCGGTTTTTCGCCAGTTTTTTTTCTCATGGATTTCGTCAACTTTCTGGTCATCGCAAAAGACATCAATGTCCACCCCGAATTCGGCCACCAGGATATTCTCCTGTTCATCCCAATTGACGCCTGAAACAGGGACGACAATACGAATGATACCGTCTTCATACTTGGCATCCGAATCCAAAGGGTCTTCGATGAATCCTCTGTGTTCCGGATGGATGAATTCCAGCTTCGCCTTTTCCTGCGATTGGAATAGCTTCGCGTTTTGACTGGTCAGCCCCCAACCGCCCGTGGATCTTTTTGCGAAATACACCGTCAGCTGGTAGCGATAGTAGATCCAAGCCTCCATGTTTTCTCCGTGTGGCTGCGAGACCGTTCGTCCCTCGTACATGGGCCAGATGTCGAAGTACAATACATCGGGTTCTCCCATGATAAGATACACACGGCCTCTATCTGTGTTCCATCCGTAGTACTGATCCCAGTTTTCGTCAGGGTCTTTGTTCGGCTGGAGATTCCGCCAGTCAAACCATCTGTTTGCGTACTCGATCCGCTCCTCGAACAGCTGTTTATTCTCATTTTCTTCAGTACTGAGGTCTGGATCACGGATCCGCCAGAATTCTTCGATGAATTCCTTCTTCGATTCGGCATCGGGCAGGTTCCTGTACTTTTGCTTCTCCTCATCCGTCATGATGATGCTGGTTTTTTCATAGAATGTCTCGAAATAAGGATCATCTTTCATGCTGCGAAAGAGACTGCAGCTAGGAGTTAAAACGACAGCACACAAGAGAAAAATAAGTGGAAACTTTAGTCGGCCTCTTGTGCCCATGCGTGTGCTCGAGAAAAAACCGCGGTCGATTCTTATTTCTTCCGTTGAATACATCCTGATTTTTGTCATGTTACTCGATCTATCCTTAATCAAACTTAATCCCTACGCTGGGGTATATACACAGAAGAGACGCCTATCGCTCCCCTTCCCGTTTCAAGGTTGCGGATGACGACGCGGCATTTGTATGCGCCCGGGGGGACCGTCAAAATGGTAGTATGAACGAATTCCGGATCCGGGAGGTCTGAAAAATCGACATCTTCCCGTTTGAATCCCACGATCGCGTCTTCCTCATCCAACACTAAACAGACCCATTCAACAGTATCGCATGAAATTTCCTTTAATTCTTCTACAGATATCTTGGACAACAGGAAAAGATTATTCTTCTCCCGCTCAAAATTAACCACGGGTTCCAAATAAAAACGGATGGGATCCTCAAAAAACGACCTCTGATTAAGTGCCAGATCGATAAGATGAATTCGTTTTTCGACCTCTGAATACTCAGAGAATGGCTTCGGACTGAAATAGCCGCTCTGGGCACGCACATTATATCCCTTTCTTTTAACGTTCACTTTTATTCTATGGTACTTTCCATCCCACTGTTCGCCGATGTAGTAGCCCAACACATAGTAAGAGCTGGTGACATTTTGGATTTCTTCCATGATTTTTTCATAATTGTGGACACGGCCGTAGTATTTCCCCCCAGGGATTGTGG
>JASFEP010000096.1:0-12579 GCA_050124775.1 Candidatus Aminicenantota bacterium | reverse complement strand
TCTCTTGTCCGAGCATGCCCAGATCGTCACCGTTCTTTTCGGCCCCGAGCACGGATTTATGGGAAATGTTGAGGATGCCGCGGCAATCGGCGACTCTGTCTATAGGGACATTCAGCTCTACAGCCTGTACGGTGAATTTTTATCCCCTACGCCGAAGATGCTCGAGGATGTCGATGTGTTGGTGTACGACATCCAGGACGTAGGGGTCAAGTTCTATACATTCATCTCCAACCTTTTTCTGGCGATGCACGCGGCCAAACGCGACACGATCCCGGTGATCGTTCTGGATAGGCCGAATCCCATAACCGCAAAGATCGTCAGCGGAGCGATCACGAATCCCGCTTTCTCCAGTTTTGTGGGGGTCCTCCCATTGCCCATACGTTACGGAATGACAGTGGGCGAGATGGCCGAGCTTTTCAATAACGAATCCTATGGGGGATTTTCTCTGGGTATCGACCTTACCGTTGTTCCCATGACTGGGTATAAGCGGGATATGTGGTATGATGAGACGGGCGTTCCCTGGGTAGTCCCGTCGCCTAACATGCCGACATTGGAAACGGCTGTGATCTATCCAGGGATGTGTCTCATAGAAGGGACGAACCTATCTGAAGGCCGGGGGACGGACTCGCCTTTTCTCACCATCGGTGCCCCTTACATCGATTCTGGGGATTGGCTCGAGGTTATTCCAAAGGAGGCCCTCGAAGGAATCGAAGCCGAGCCAACCGTCTTCGTGCCCAAATCCATTCCAGGGGTTGTCGCTGCCCCCAAGTATAAAGACCAGAAATGTTTTGGCCTTCATTTTACAGTTACAAACCGGGAGGAATTGGAACCGATCGAACTTGCTGTGGCTGTATTGTGCGCCGCACATAAGCTTTATCCTAAAAAGTTCAAGATGACCAAGTATTTGGATAAACTCTGGGGGAACGAAGACCTGAGGGCTATGGTATCCGAAGGCCGCAACTATCCCTCGATCTTAGAAACCTTTGAGCAAGGCCTCGCAAGGTTCAAAAAAGTGAGGAAAAAGTACATCCGTTATGATTAAAGTTCTGACTTTTGACTGCTGGGATACTCTCATCATCGACGATGAAGGACGGGATGAGAAGATGATGCGCTATCTGGATTTTGTTTGCCAGGAAAACGGGATCTCCTTGGCTGATAAAGATATTGCTGATGCTTGGGCCAAGGAGGACAAGCTCCGCGAAGAATATGTGATCGCCAACCACAAGACAAAAAATGCCATACAGAGAACGGAAACTCTGCTGGATCTTTTGGATATCGAACTTCCGGCTTCTGAAGTTGGAAGAATCGCCACCTATTTCGATAAGGTCGCGTTGAATGTCAAGCCCCCTCGAGTGCCTCATGTGGATGAAGTCCTCAAGGTGCTGTTCTATAAATTCCGGCTTGCGGTTATATGCAATGGCGGTTTTCATTCCGCCGATACAGTGAGACAGATCCTCGATACGCATAAACTGCTGGATTTTTTTTCCTGGCTCTCCTTTTCGGATGAGATGGAAGTCGCCAAGCCTCACAGACGAATCTTCGAGTATACGGTCGAAAAATTAGGATGTCGAACGAAAGATTCCGTTCACATCGGCGATTCGGAGTATTCAGACATCGTCGGAGCAAAAAATGCCGGTATGAAAGCCATCCTGTTTGCCGGAATCAATCCAAAATACAGGAATGACACGACGGCTGATTGCGTGGTCGACAGCTATTCTGAACTCTTCGGCGTCTTGGAGAGATTGTCATGAAAAAAAAAGAAAATTGGCAGGCTTTTGTATTCGTCTTTTTGTTGTTTCTGTTCTCAATACAGGGAAACTCGACTGAAGAATATGCGGAAAAAACCGGGAAAAGCTGTGCTCACTGCCATCTCGATCCCTCGGGCAGTGGAGAGTTGACCAAAGCGGGGGAGGATTATCTCGCGGGATTGCTTTCAGAGGAAGATGCCGGACAGAGAACGATGGAAGCGACCTCCAGGAGCATGGCTTCAAAGCTTTTTCGTCTGTTCATAGGCTATCTGCACATTATCACGGGCATATTTTGGTTCGGGACCATTCTCTATGTCCATTTGATCCTGAAACCGGCCTACGCCGCTCACGGCCTCCCCAGAGGTGAAATCAGGCTGGGTCTCGTCTCCATGTTTATAATGGGCGTCACCGGAACGATTTTGACCATCTACAGGGTTCCCTCCCTAACCTTTCTCTTTGAAACAAGATTCGGCATTCTTTTGCTCATCAAGATTATACTTTTCCTCATGATGGTTTTGACAGCTCTTTATGTTGTCATTTTTCTCGGCCCTAAATTGAAGAAGCCGGAACGCAGAAAAAATCAGGAAGAAAAGGGCAAATTCACCATCGATGGTCTGCGGCATTTTGATGGTGCCGAAGCTCGGTCCTGTTACATCGGCTTTCGGAATAAAGTCTATGACATGACAGGAAGCGAATTTTGGAAGAATGGAATCCATTTCCAGAGACATAAAGCGGGTGAGGATTTATCTGATATGCTCGCACAGGCCCCTCATGGTGAGGAGAAGATCCTGGTTATGCCTTTGGTTGGGGAGTTAGACCTATCGAACAAGGACGAAAAGCCCCTTCCGGAAAAAATCTTTTATGTTCTCGCTTATTTCAATCTGGGCGTCGTTCTTCTGATTACGCTCATTCTCGCACTCTGGCGCTGGTGGTGATGTTTCCCTAAGAGCAGAATATACCCCTGTTCTGATTTTTTCCCCAGAATAAATCTTCAAGATGCTGCGTTAAAAGGCATAGTCAATCGATTTTCAACCAGACCTTGCTGCGTTCAAAAATTTAAGATACGAAAAAATCTTGAAACTTTTTTATGGGTGTGTCCGTAATACTCTATATAATACTGGATTTCAGTAAATTAGGATTAAATATATAAATTCAAAGAAATATACAAATAAAATATATAAATTCAAGGAAATATACAAATAAAATATATAAATTCAAAGAAATTATTAAAACAGTTGATATAAACAAAATAAAAAAAAATAATACTTAAATTCATTAATGAATAAATACTTCAATACAATATAGATACTTAAACAGATAAATGAATAAATAAAAAACTAAAAACATGGAAGAATGATGAAAGAACTCACAAAAATCGAAGAGATCCTGATGCTTGCCATATGGCGACTCAAAGATGATGCTTATGGTGTAAAGATCCGTAAATATGTCTCGCAGATCATCGGTAAAGAGTTCACATACGGCAATCTGTACAGCGCTCTGCACCAATTGTCGAAAAAAAAATATGTCAAAAAAACTTTGGGGGAACCGACGCCGGATAGACGAGGCCGGAGGAAGATCTACTACACGGTATCTCCTGAAGGGATGAAAGCATTAAAGTCCGCACGGGAGATGAATCAAAAAATGTGGGAGGGGATCTCCGATTATGCATTCGATTGAATATCGCTGCTTTGCGATCGCGCAGTAGAACCATGAAAGGACGCCGATTCCAGCCACCGCGGGTCGCAGGGTGGATCATCAAAAACACGGCCAGGTATGAGGAGAGTTTTGCCCTCTTCGGGGATTTCGATGAAGAATTTCAAGAAGTTGCTCGTGAGCGGGGCCATCTTCGGGCTCGATTCTGGTATTGGCAGCACTGTCTGCGTTCTTTACCTATGTTTATCAAAGATTCTTTGTATTGGAGTTTTATCATGCTAAAAAACTATCTCAAGATCGCTTTTCGAAGCATTAAAAAACACAAAGGGTACTCGCTCATCAACATTTCAGGATTGACTATCGGAATGGCTGTCTGCATCTTGATCTTGATGTGGGTTCTGAATGAGTTGAGTTTTGACCGTTTTCATGAAAAGGCAGACCATATCTGCCGTGTGACTATGGATATTGAGCTCGGCTCCACCCTTCACACGCCCGTGACTCTTACGGCCGTGGCGCCCGCGCTGGTGCGGGACTTTCCAGAAGTCATTGCAGCCACACGGATAGATCCGCCAAACAGAGCAGCCGTGAAATACGGCGATAAGCTTTTCCGGGAAGCGAGAATCGGCTTTGCAGAGAAAGACATATTCGAAATCTTCACATTTCCCTTCGTGAGCGGCGATTCTGAAACTGCGCTCGAGGCCCCAAATACAGTCGTCATCACGGAAAGCATGGCTGCGAAGTATTTCGGCAATGAAGATCCCCTGGGCAAGATCCTCCGGATCAACAACGAGAGAGATTTTAGCGTCACCGGTGTAGTCAAAGATGTCCCTCCCAATTCCCATTTTGTTTTTAACATGCTCTGTTCATTCCAGACCTTCCTCAAGGAGGGTGACGTTCGCGATGACCAGTGGTTCGACGTGCGATTTTACACATACCTTCTCCTGGATGAAAATGTTCATATAAAAAGCCTGGAACAAAAGCTTCCCGGTTTTATCGATAAGTACTTGGGTGAAGCTTTGAAGGCCTCAGGGGGTTCGATCAAGCTTTCCCTCCAGCCTCTCGAGCGCATCCACCTCTACTCGGATTTTGAGCGTGATATGTCGGCGAACAGCGACATCACTTATGTGTATTTGTTTGCCGGAATAGCCATTTTTGTTCTCTGTATTGCAGCGATCAATTTTATCAACCTCTCGACTGCCCGTTCCTCAACTCGTGCTCAGGAGGTGGGGATGAGAAAAACATTGGGTGCGGTCCGGAGCCGTTTGATCGGGCAGTTTCTTGGGGAATCCTTGATCTACAGCCTTTGTTCCATGGTCCTGGCAATGATCCTTCTCAAGTTATTTCTCCCTATTTTCAATTCGGCCATCGGCAGCGATTTGCGGTTGAACTTCGTGCAAGTGCCTTGGCTCATAGCGGCATTCTTTGGATTGGCTGTGATCGTCGGAGTGTTCGCTGGAAGCTACCCTGCCTTTTTTCTATCCTCATTTCAGCCGGTCCGCGTTTTAAAAGGTGTCTTGAAAGTGGGCGCCTCGAATTCCCGTTTTCGAAGAGTCCTTGTCGTTTTTCAATTCGCCATATCTATCGCACTGATTATCGGAACTCTGATCGTCTACAAACAAATTATGTTTATGAAAAATACGAATCTTGGATTTGACAAGGAACATGTTGTCGTTATTCCAGGGATGAATGACGATCTGCGAAAGTCTTACCGTTCGTTCAGGAGTGAACTGTTGGGTTTGTCTGGGGTGATCGATGTCGGCGCTTCCGACCTGGTGCCGAGCAGGGGGCACCTGGTGGGTTCTTTCCTTCCCGAGGGATTCGCGGACGACCAGCAGCAGACCATGGATTATATGAATGTGGATCCTCACTACATTCCAGCTATGAAAATAGAAATCGTTGCGGGGAGAAATTTTTCTGAGGACCTCATCACCGACCAGGACGAGTCGGTCCTCATCAACGAGACAGCTGCAAAAAAAATCGGTTGGGAGAATGCTGTCGGAAAACGTTTTGTTTTCCGTCCCCCTCCGGGTCGAGAGGGCGAGACGACATACATATCCGTCATCGGTGTGGTGAAAGACTTTCACCTGCAATCACTCCGAAAAAGAATCGAACCATTGATCCTATTTTATGACTACACCAGTCTTTTCTCTGTCTCTATTCGTTTGGCACCCGAGAATATCATGGGTACGATGGATCTCTTAAAGGAAAAATGGGGAGAACTCGATCCCAACAGACCCTTTCATTTTTATTTTCTGGACGATTCCTATGACAGTCAGTACAGAAGTGAGGAAAGGCTCAAAAACATCACATTTTATTTCAGTTTTTTGGCGATTTTTATCGGTTGTTTGGGACTGTTCGGTATGGCCTCCTTTACGGCCGAGCAGCGGACCAAGGAGATTGGCATCCGAAAGGTACTCGGAGCCTCAGTTGCAGGAATCGTCCGTCTCCTGGCCAAGGAGTTCCTGCTGCTTGTGGTCATCGCCAATTTGATCGCCTGGCCCGTGTCCTATTGGGCCATGAGTCGCTGGCTTCAGAGTTTTGCCTACCGGACCGGCATCGAACCGCTGATATTTGTGCTGTCGGCCGTTCTTGCCCTCGCCGTCGCTTTTTTGACCGTAAGCTACCAAGCTATACGGGCTGCCCTGTCCAACCCTGTAGATGCTCTCCGCTACGAATAAATCGATCTTTCTTCAGTCGATGTGTTAGCCACGACCGCAACGGAATTGTTCTCCCTTCCAATCTTAGGTTTGAATTATAGAATTGTCTATACTATACTTCTCTATTAAACGCCTGAGATGTGTGTCAGAGAAAGGCGCAACTACTCCTATTCTCAAGCGACAAACACTATCGGGACACTTTTTACCGGATCGTTATTGTGGCCAAACAGCCCTTCCAGCTCAATGTCAACGGCAAGCTTTACAGTGTGAAGGTCGAGCCGGATGAACCCCTCCTTTGGATCCTTCGCGATAACCTCAGACTCACGGGGAGCAAATTCGGATGCGGTGTGGGAATATGCGGTGCCTGCTCAGTCCTCATCGATGGTGTCGCACGACGCTCTTGTTGCGTTCAAGTGGCCAACGTTTCTCAAGGACAAAAGATCGTCACCATAGAAGGCCTTGGGACACTCGACAATCCTTCCCCTTTACAAAAGGCTTTTATCGATCATACGGCATTCTGTTGCGGTTTTTGCACACCGGGAATGATCATAACGGCGACGGCATTGTTAGCCAGAAACCCATATCCTTCCAGGGAGGAGATTGTCGAAGCCATGGATAACAACCTTTGCCGGTGCGGTTCCTATATCAATATCATAGAGGCAATCGAGTCACTCATAAAAGATCGAGAGGGAGGGACTGAGGAGTGAATCTATCCCGTCGCCAGTTTTTAAAAAGCATGGGAAGCATTGGCCTTTTGTATGCTGTCCGGTTCGCCCCTGGGATCGCATCTCAAGACGAAACCTATGACGTGTTTCCACTCGATGTGGGGGATGATGAATGTGTCGCAACGATCCTTGATTTGGATTATTCGGAGTGGATAGTGTTTGGCGCGGACGACAGCGTCAGCATTTTTACGGGCCGCACCGAGCTCGGTCAAGGTTTGAAGACCGTTCTTACAGCGGTCGTGACCCAGGGGCTTGAGATTCCACAGGGTAAGCTCACGGTCGTTCAAGGTGATACGGAAACCTGTCCGGACGATGGACCTACCACTGGTAGCAGCGCCACCAAATATGTCGGGTGGGGCTATTGGATCGCTTGTGAAAAGATCAGGGCGGATCTGGTATCGAGAGCTTCTCGATCTCTCGGTATCCCGGCCCGCCAGCTCCGCTACAAGAATGGGGGAGTCAGCCGAAGAGGAAAAAGAGGGATTCTGAGAAGAGCTGCCGAGCTAGGAGGCGGTGAAGTCGTCAAACTCCAGGTAGATCCAAACACCTCCTCATCGGCGGATAAACAATACATCGACTTGGGAATTCCCAATGTGAATTCCCGAAAGATCGTGACCGGAAAACTTAAGTATGTCGGGGACATTTATTTGCCCGGATTGCTCTATGCGGGCTGGCTTGCGCAACCGTATCATCCCAAACAAACAGTCCTCAGGAGAGTTGATCTGAGTGCCACGCGTGCTGTTCCGGGAGTTGTTTTCGCCGATGTGGTCGGAGGACGTGTGGCCGTAATTGGCGAACGGTATAACGACGTTCTTAAAGGACTCGCTGCTGCCAAAGCGGAATGGTCCGTTCCTTCGCGCTCTGAGATCCTTCAGCTGGAGAAGGAGTCTCGCGACCGGGCCGAGCTTTTTGAAGTGAAGGAACAGGAAGGCAATGTGGATGCGGGTTTGGCCGCAAGCGATGTCGTCCTGTCGGAGACCTATATGACTCAGTACACGACTCAGGCACCGATGGAAACCGACACAGCTATCACTCGACTGGAGAGCGGCGGAGCGAGGGCAACAGTGTGGGCGAGCAGCCAGCACCCCCACAGAGCAAGAGAGATCGTTTCCAAATTTCTGAGATTACCCGAATCCAGCGTCCATGTGATCGGGATGCCCGTCGGCGGCGGCTTTGGCGGAAAAACGTCCAATCCAGTCACCATGGAAGCGGCAAGGCTAACCAGATATGTTGACGCCCCGGTAAAGCTGATCTATAGCCGGAAAGATCAATTTCAGCTGCGTGGAAGGTATAAAGCCGCCTGTGTTATCGACCTGACAACTGGTGTCAGCGCTAACGGCCGGATGATGGCGCGGAAGATCGATATTATCCATGATATGGGTTTTGGCACGACGAACACCTACACGATTCCTCACGTCTCGACGAAAGTCTATCATGCCGATTGGCCGTTTGAACGAGCTGTTAGCCGGGGGACAAGCTTTGTGCAAACATGTTTTGCCGTGGAAAGCCATGTCGATATGATAGCTTCCCGGCTTGGGATCGATCCCTTGGAGTTCCGGCAGAACAATGTCAGGTTTCAGGCATTTGTTCGCCTGTTGGATGCATGCGCTGAAATGATCGGTTATCATAATTATCGGCCGTCGCCGGATAGCGGCATCGGCATGGCTATCGTCAATCACGGAGGAAGTCAGCTCGGCGCTGTCGCCGCAGAGGTCGAAGTCAATCCAAGGACGGGGAAAGTTATAATCAAAAAAATCTGTGGCGCCTTCGACATAGGGACAGTCATCAACAGGAATACGACCACTGTTGGCGTTCGCGGAGCCATTATCTGGGGAATCGGTTATGCTCTTTATGAGAGGATCATTCTTGATGGCCACAGAACGGAAACAGCGGATCTTCTGGACTATCACATCCCACGATTCTCCGACATCCCGCCCATCGAAATCGTTTTTTTAGACAACTATCAACCTGGCTCACCGAGGGGATGTGGTGAAATGCCTGTGATTCCCACGATCGGGGCCATTGCCAACGCCGTGTACGATGCTGTCGGAATCCGCTTCTATTCCACTCCCATCACCCCTGAAAAAGTAAAAAGAGCTCTCCAAAATGCTTAAACAAACCGCTTTCAAATCGAACGATCTCTTTGACCGACGTTTATATATATGGTATAAATCCTCTGATTTTTCTGGCTGATTTTTTTAAACAAGAATGATCGATAAAAGACCGTTCAGATGAAACTTAAGCCAAAACTTTTTTACTGCTACTTTTCTGTCCTCCTGTTTCTAAGTCTGGCCTTTCTTTGGTCTCAGCAGTACACCCTCGATGATGCTCCAGGCCCCTTGAGTCCAGCTCATAAAGATTCGCCCGGGCTTAAAAACTGTGACCGATGTCATAACGATGATCTGGAAATCACTGCCCGAAAATGTCTGGAGTGTCATCAGGAATTGTCTGTGCGAATATCGACCAACCGGGGATTTCACAGGGATAAAGGCGAAGACTGTGTTCTCTGTCACACAGAACACGAGGGTGATGAAACAAAACTAGTGGATTGGGATGTTGAAGAATTCGATCATGAAGAAACAGGGTATCTGCTTTTAGGTAAGCATAGAACGATCGAAGATTGTCTGACATGCCATAAAAAAGAGAATTCATTGCCCAGAAAGAGTACGTTTTCCTACCTCATGAAAGACTCCCGTTGTGTCGCCTGCCATGCACCGCAGCACCCCGGACAGCAGGATAACTGTCAGGCGTGCCATGACCCGCATAACTGGCGGGTAGAAATTTGGGGGAGGCCGAAGAGGTGAATAAAAAACTCTCGCTTCTTATCCCCGGTTTTCTCCTGTTTGTTTGTGTTCTGGGATCGGTGGGACAGGAACACCGGACGGATTTTTATTGGAGAGGTGCCCTTTATTTCGACTGGTTCGGAGCGAAATACGAAAACAGCCCCTTTTTCCATCAGCTCAGCACCCGCCTTCGGTTGGAGATGGTCAATCGCCGGGGTGATGGGTGGACCTTTCTCCTGGATACGCGGGACCGGTTGAGGTTGAGTGGAAAAAGTGGGAACCGGATTATTCTGTATGATGCGCGCATCCTTTTCGATAAACAGAGAAGCCCCCTTTTTCTATCCCTGGGTCAGATGAATCTTTATGATACGGCAGGGATCGGCCAGCTTTTAGGGGGGATCGTCGGTGTCAAGATCGGCAGGGACTTCCTTTTGGGAGGATATGGGGGACTGGAATCGAGCATTTATATCGACCGCGTGGAAAACGATTATCAGAAATATGGCGTGTTCGCCCGTTACCAGGGGGATTTTGGGAAAAGGTTTTCTTTGAGCTACAATCACATCAGATTCTCTGGGGCCACGGAGCGACAGTATATGTATGCGGGGACGATGTTTCCCTTCGTGAAAACCTTTACACTCTATGGGAATCTGGAATATGAGATCGCTTCCAACGTGAAGAGTGAGGATCGACTTTCGCGCATTTTTTTGAATGTGCGATGGGACCCCGCCCGTACTGTCGATATTACGGCATTCTACAGCTCCGGAAGAGGACTCGACTATCACAGATATATCCTCGAAAAGTCGCAGGATCCCACCCTGAACGATACGGAGCTTGAACGTTTTTACTATTCCAGTCAATACGGTTTGCGTCTCAGCGTCAAACCCATTCAGAACACACGCCTTCATGTCTCGCGCATCGAAAGTGAACAGAATGACATGGACATTCGCAATCACACCTGGAGATTGGGAGGTTCTGTCGGGAATATGTTGCAATCCGGTATCACACTCTATGGGAGTTATGCGTGGAATCGAGGAGAGATGTCCGAATCCGATTCCTATTATGTGGCTTTGAGCAAAGATTTTGGGCGAGTTTCCTGGCATGGAAGTTTTTCGAACACATTTAATGGAGTGCGCTACGATCACAGGAGTGAAACTCCTGAGGTCATCCGATTGAATGATTATAAAACGTTCGCGACGCAATTTTTCGTCCCCATCACCCGCTTGCTTGCAGCATCTTTGGAATATGAATATTTTCTGCAGGAGGAATCAAACCAGCATTTGTTTTTTGTGAGATTGATATTGAGGAATTGAAAACTATAAAAAGAGATGTCGTGGAAAACAGGTAAGAATGTGATGACTAAGAACCACAAGATCCAGGCCTATAAAGGACTGAAGCGCGTTTATCCCGCTGTGGTTATAATCGTTCTTTGTTTGTGTTTTTCGGGGATACGTACAGGATTAGGAGGAAAACAGGACGCAGTACAGTGGAGCGCCGAGAGTCACGACCGGACGAATTTTCCTCTTGTTGGAAAACACCGAACGGTCTCTTGTAAAGAGTGTCATATAGATGGCATCTTCGAAGGGACACCCGTGACGTGCGAAGTCTGTCACTGGGAACGCCGCCAAGACGACCGCTATGAACTTCGGCTGGGCACGCATTGCGCCGACTGTCACGAGCCTTTCACGTGGAAACATGTGGCAGCGAATAAATGGAATCATGAATCCGCCACGGGATATCCCCTTGAAGGCGTACACAGGACTCTGGATTGTGTCGAATGCCATGGAGAGGGAGGTTCTTTCAGGGCCTCGGTGGACTGTTTTGAATGTCATGAGAATTCCTACCGTGAGTCGGTCGATCCCGATCACATTGCCGCGGGTTTTTCGACCGAGTGCCAGCTCTGTCATTTCAACAACAGCAGCTGGGAAAGAGCCCTTTTTTCTCACGATACATTTCTTTTGACAGGACAGCATGTGGTCGCCAACTGTTCCGATTGCCATGGGAGCGGGCAATACGCGGGTTTACCCTCAGAATGTGTTTTTTGCCATCAGGAAGATTACGACACCGCTCAAGACCCCAACCACCGGGACTCTGGTTTTCCCCCAGCATGCGAACTCTGCCATGGCACCAACGCCATCACATGGGAGGGTGCGATCTTCACCCATGCCACGTTTCTTCTGAACGGGAAGCATCGTTTGGCGGACTGTTCAGACTGTCACAGCAGCGGCCAGTATGAAGGATTGCCCTCGGATTGTGTGTTCTGTCACAGAAACGACTATAACGGGGCTCGGGAACCTGACCATAGACGGTTGAACTATCCCGTCGATTGTGAGGCCTGTCATGGAACACAAGCCATAACCTGGGAGGGAGCTGAATTCAACCATGATTCTTTCCCTTTAAGGGGACAACACGCGGTGATCGATTGTTCCGACTGCCACAGCAGCGGCCAGTACGAAGGGCTCCCGAGTGTTTGTGTTTTTTGCCATCTCGAAGATTACCTCAATGCCAAAGATCCTGATCACAAACAGTTGGGTTTTCACACTGACTGCGATGTGTGTCATGGAACAGATGCTGTGAGCTGGAGAAATGTTGATTTTGCCCACAATCAATACTGGGTGCTCGAGGGCGCTCACACAAATCTCGATTGTTCCCAGTGCCACGTAAAAAATCTCAATCCTCCCAAAGAGTGTATGAACTGCCACATGGAGGATTATGAATCCGCTGTGAATCCAGATCACAGGGAGGCGGGTTTTCCCACGGATTGTGAATTCTGTCACTATCCTTCCCATGTTTTATGGTCGCAGGCGAAATTCGATCACTCGTTCCCCATAGAATCCGGAAAACACTCGCAATGGGATTGTACGGACTGTCACATTTCTGCGAACTACCGGGATTTTTCCTGTATAAATTGCCACTCCCACGACAAAACACGGATGGATAATAAACACAGGGAAGTTCCCGGCTACGCTTATAACAGTCAATCCTGTTATGCTTGCCACCCCCAGGGTAGGGAGTG
>JASFEP010000095.1:0-12597 GCA_050124775.1 Candidatus Aminicenantota bacterium | reverse complement strand
ATCGGCGTTAATACGGAGACTAAGGATCCCGATGGCGGCGTGATCCAACGGAAACCTGGCAGCAAAGAACCAAACGGCGTTCTCGAAGAAAACGCGATGTACCTGGTATTGAATAGTCTGCCGATGCCGACACCGGAGCGAGCTATGGAGATGATAGCGGATGGGCTGCGTTTCTATGTTGCGGCAGGTATCACCACCGCTCAGGATTGCGCCACCTTCAAAGGCACATGGCACCTCCTGGATGCCATTGAGCAAAAGGGCCTCTTGCCGATCGATGTGATCACCTGGCCGATGTACAAGGGTGTTGACGATGCCGCTTTTGATGCTATCGTCGCCAGGCGAGATACATCCGGACGTTTGCGCTTTGGTGGAATCAAGTTGGTTGTCGATGGCTCGATACAGGGCTACACTGCTTTTCTGTCCCAGCCGTACCATGTCCAGCCGGACAATGTCGAGCCCACCGCCACTAAGTGTAATACCGAACCGGCCGAACGCATCTTCGTCAGTCCTGAAAACGAGTCGGTCGCAACAAAATCTCTGGATCTATCCGTTGAAGGACATCGTGGTTACGCCAGCATGACCCAGGAGCAGATAGATGACTGGCTGAAGCGTTGCGATGATGCCGGAATCCAGGTTCAAGTGCATACCAATGGTGACGCTGCTACGGATATGCTGATCAACGCAGTGAAAAAGGTGCGAGCGGATAATCCTCGACCGGATTTGCGAACGACGATAATCCATGCCCAGACGATGCGTGATGATCAACTTGATTTTTCGGCCAAGCATGGCCTCACTCCTTCGTTCTTCCCGATTCATGTCAATTTCTGGGGCGACCGCCATCGCGACCTGTTTCTCGGACCGGAACGGGCGGCACGAATCAATCCGGCACGCTCATCCCTGGACCGAAACATAAAAATCACTCTGCACCACGATGCCCCGATCGCTGGGATCGAGATGCTAAAAGTTGCCTGGGCGGCCATAAACAGGGTAACGACTAGCGGCAAGGAATTAGGTCCTGAAGAGTGCATCACTCCGTTCGAGGCATTGCGTGCCATCACGGCGGATGCGGCCTGGCAGAACTTTGAGGAAGACCGCAAGGGTACATTGGAAGCAGGAAAACTGGCGGATTTGGTCGTCCTTTCAGAAGATCCTTTGACCATCGATCCTATGAAAATCAAAGATATTCAAGTGCTGGAAACGATCAAAGAAGGCGGCACAATTTACCTGGCAAAAGGATGAGGAAATTATGTCTTTTTTTTAGCGAAGCATTCTAGCTCCCCCATCCTCCTTTAAACCCTGATATCCTAATTTCGACAATTTTCAACATTTTCTGTCACACCGGTGGCAAACGGGGAAAGGTCTGGCAAGGATTAAGGTGAAGGAGCAAAAAATCGTTGCCTAAGGGTGTGTCCAAATCATTCGATGACACATAAGTTTTGGATTTAAGAATTTTCTAAAATGATATCGCCGGCAATAAAAACAGCTTTTTTTACGACCTCCAAACATTTTCCGCTTTTTTCTGATGCCTCCATGAATAATTTTTGTTCTTCCGGATTGAGGAAATCATAAGACCTGCCATATTGATGCTTCAGTACTTCTTTACATCTCGTTGAGCTAAATTCCTTTGTGAACCTATCAAAAAACACACCTCCATGTTTAATTGAGGAGCCGGCTGTTTCTTTTTCCTTCTGATTTATGGATTCGAAAAAATATCCTATGGCAAGCAAAGATCCGGATACAGCCCCACAGGTTTCTCCTTTAAGCGAAATCCCTCCAGTAAATGGCATTAAAGCCCTCAGTGTTTTGTTATCAGCATCGAGTTTAAATTGTTCATTGAGTGCGCCAAAACTGGCTAGGGCGCAGCTTCTGTACATTGGCAGGAATTTTACGACCTTTTCATCCAATTCCTTAAATATATCTTTGTGTGATTGATCCCCTTCTGCAGCCAAAACATCGGTTATTATTCCTGGAGATGCGAGTAACGTTAAACCGACAGTGTAACCAAAACTATGTTTAAAAAATGTTCTCCGGTTAATGTTTTTCTGATCTGTACGATTAAATAATTTGTTAACGGTTTTCTTTGAATTCATTTTTTTCTCCTTTCCAGAAACTGATAAACTAATAGGTATTTGCTTAAAATGTAGCAATACGTTATCAATATCCATGTTATATAGCAAGCCGCATATCTTACAATTCAACGATTTTCAACATTTTCTGTCGCACCGGTGGCACACGGGGAAAGGAATTTCCTAAATAACAGCGCGGTTGACTTCGAATCCAAAGGTCGGAGGTTTAAATCCCTCCCTATCTCGATGTATTTGAATTTCTAACGGCAACCTCGGGAAAAAGCTTGCACTCGAAATAAGAAATGGATATTGTAGACAATAATTAGACAAAACAAGTTCCTATCGTTTCAAAATATAAGATCCGCTTTGGGAAGAAAGGGCAGATTGATTTTGCTTACGGATAGGTAGGAGGAATAATAATGATTCTTTCAAAAATTTTTCATCTCAAGCAGGATGGACGCATTTTAAAGAGCTTTTGGGTTGGGTTGTTATTCACAGCATTGGCTGTTTCCGGCCTGTGTTTAGGACCGCAAGCTGCCGAAGCCTCAGGAGACACCACCTTCCATAGGCTTAAATGGCGCTTTGTAGGGCCGATGCGTGGCGGACGAGTCAATGCGGTAGTTGGTCATCCTACGAACACATATGTATTCTATGCCGGATATACTGGTGGCGGCGTTTGGAAAACCGAGGATGCAGGAAACAATTGGATCAACATATCCGATGGCTATATCAAAAAGGGGTCCATCGGTGCGATCGATATTTCTCGAACAAATCCTGACTTTCTTTATGTCGGCACGGGCGAGCATGCTCTTCGCGGCGATGTTTCCCACGGCGATGGCGTTTATAAATCCATTGACGGCGGCAAAACCTGGACCAATGTCGGGTTGAAAGACACCCGACAGATCGCGCGGATCATCATCCATCCGACTAATCCAGATATCGTCTATGTCGGTGCGATCGGTCATTTCGCGGGCCCCAACGAGGAGCGCGGCGTGTTCCGCACTAGGGATGGGGGTGACACATGGGAGAAAATTCTGTACCAAGATGAAAATGCAGGCGTGATCGATCTGGAAATGGACAGGAAGCGGCCCCATCTTCTGTACGCTGCAACGTGGGAGGTCCGGCGTTATCCCTGGGGGATCCGAAGCGGTGGGGAAGGCAGCAAGATTTACCGCTCGAAGGACGGCGGGGACACATGGGAGGATATTTCTCTCAATGCCGGTCTGCCTCGAGCAAAGGTTCGTGAACGGATTGGCCTGACATTGACCGAAGCGAAGCAAGGCCGGGTCTATGCGCTTATCTCGTCGGATGCGGGCAGGGGACTATACCGGACAGACGACGGAGGCGATACATGGAAATTCATGACCGACGACATTCGTTTGTTCGCCCGAACCTACTACTATATGCATATTACTGCGGATCCCAGCGTCGCAGATCGTGTGTATGTGTCGGCCGAGGAGCTTTTTTTGAGCGAGGATGGAGGCAAAAGTTTTGAGGACATCAATTGGGTCTTTAGCGATCACCATGATTTTTGGATCGATCCCGATGACAGCCATCGAATCATCGATGGCCAGGACCATGGTGCACTGATCAGCCTGAATCGTGGAAAGACCTGGAGCGGCAATCATAATCAACCTACGGCTCAAATCTACACACTAACCACTGACAACCGGTTCCCCTACTGGCTTTATGGCTCCCAGCAGGATTGGGGATCTATCGCGGTATCAAGCCGGCCTCTCGGATCCCGTAACCGCCTTGCTTATGAATACGAGACGGCACGTTCGGAAGCCGGATATACCGCACTCGACCCGAACGATCCCGATGTGCTTTATGTTAGCGATCATCACTGGATGTACAAACATGATCGCCGGACCGGTTACGATCAGTTCATATCGCCAAGCGAAGAACTTTATTATGGCTGGGGGACAGCAGATCAGAAATACCGTTTTTTCTGGACCTTCCCGGTGATCTATTCGCAACACAGCGGAGCGCTTTACACCGGCTCGCAATATATCCACAAATCAACGGATGAGGGCGACAGCTGGGAAGTCATCAGCCCTGATCTCACCGCGGCCGAACCGGAGACAATGGAGAAGACGCCTCTTTACGGCCGTGATACATCGGATAACGCTCCTTATTGGGGACCGCTGACCCGCGACAGCAACGGCGACAACTGGAACGCCACCATATATACGATCGCGGAGTCTCCACTGAAGGCAGGTCTTATCTGGACAGGCTCTGATGACGGGCTCGTCCATATCACAAGGAATGACGGCAGCTCTTGGGAAAACGTTACGCCCGCAGACCTCCCGAAGCGCACGGTTATCTCCCGCATCGATGCATCACCTTTTGATGAGGGAGGCGCCTATGTTGCGGCAACGCGCTTCAAGGTCGATGATTTCAGGCCATTCATTTATAGGACGAACGACTATGGCAAGACATGGACCAAAATAACCCACGGTATCGAAGAAGACGAGTTTGTTCGGGTCGTTCGTGCAGATCCAGAAAAACGCGGCGTTTTATTCGCCGGTACCGAGACAGGCGTCTATTGCTCGATAGATGACGGGGCGAACTGGTCGCGCCTCCAAAGCAACCTGCCTCATGTTCCGGTTTACGACATGCAAATCAAAGAGGGTGATATCGCCATCGCCACGCATGGCCGCGGGTTTTGGATCCTTGACGACATTTCTGTGTTCCAACAAATGGCCGATGCACCGGACAGGACGTATCTGTTCAAGCCGAGGGACGCTTACCGCTATCGTCCGCTTCGTAATGTCCCGGCGCTGGCATCTCCTGCACCCTATGGTGTATTCGTCAATTACAATCTCGAAAAGCCGGCTCAGAGTATCGAATTGCGCTTCAGGGAGGAGGATGGCAAACTCATCCGTACATTCAAAGATGTCCCGAACAAAGCGGGATTGAATCGCTTCATCTGGACCAATCAACGATATCCAGGTGCAGAGGAGTTGGAAGGCCATCCAACCCGTGCAAGCCGTAATATCGGTCCGTACGCATTGCCCGGCAATTACCAGGTGGAATTAGTGGCCGACGGCGCAAGCTTCACCCAATCTTTTTCGCTCGTGAAAGATCCGAACTCATTGGCCTCTAGCCAAGATCTCCAGGAACAATTCGACTTTGTCTCGGCCGTGCGTGACACGATCACGCATATCAATCGAACCGTTCTGGCGATCCGAGATATCCGGGCCGACATTTTAGATCGAGCGGCCGCGTCTTCGGATCTGGCGAACAGAGTCGAAGACCTGAATGACAAGCTTTATCGTTTAGAAGACGTGCTTACGGCCTACACCGCGGTTTATCGTATGGAATACCACGCTAAGGCGACAAAGCTTGACGACAAGCTGTACAATTTGGCGGGACACGCGCTGCGCGGAGACTCCCGTCCCACCAAGGCTCAAAAGGAATTGTTTGAGGAGCACAAGGCGACATATAACACTGTGTGCCATGGAGTTCGCCGTTTTTTGGAAAAAGATTTGGCGGCTTTTAACGCTGCGGCGAAGTCAGCGGGATTAGAGCCCGTGGCGATACCAGCCCATTTTGGCCCAGGTTTCAATTCCCCTCTATAGGAATTGTGCGTCCTCGTGATTTTATTCTGCGCTTGGAGGGGGACAACAAGCAGCACAGCAATCAAACAAAATCCATTCAAAACATATATGGCAAAATGACAAAAATGTTTTTCATGAGATATCCTTTATGAAGAATTTTTTCATTCTTTCCACGATGATTTTTTCTTCCGGTGAGCGGAGAAAAAAGGTGTCGATCAACCGCCATTCTTTATTCGTGTAGTAGTCATCATAGTGGACATCTCTCAGAAAGATTGGTGGATCATCTTCCGCCATGGCTCTATCCAGATCCTGTGCGGTCAAACCCAGTTCTTTCTGGTCCCATTCGACCAAGATACGGGGCACGCGAGGCATCATCGGGTGTTCATGATAGGATTCATCGTTTGGGATAATGACAACGTTTACACCCTGTATACCACTGAGTTCATCATAAAGATATTCTGCAGTTTTCATTTGTTTCTCGTAGAGCTGATCCCCTTCATTGACGAATATTTCTAGAGCAACCACCAAACCCATAATCTGTTCTTTGCTTATCTTATGCCCCCGCCCCCAACCGTGATGCGGGTAGGTGTTGTTTCGGATGGAGGCGATAATTTCCTTTCCTTTTTCTCCTCCCAGTAACATCCCTGTATTATTGGGCGCCCCGATGGCCTTCCCGCCACTGAAACACACAATATCTGCTCCCATATCGATGAACTTGTGGAGATTCGAGACAGGAGGAAGTTCCGAGGCAGCATCCACGACTACAGGAAGATCATATTTTCTCCCTGTCTCTACGACTTCTTCGAAAGGAACGATTCCCCTGGGGACATTGTTGTAAGAGAAAGTGTAAGAGAGGCAACAGGTCCGGTCTGTTACGGCGCTCTCCAGTTCTCTTCTGAAAGACTTAAGGATTCCGGCCTGTCCAAATTCAACTATATGAGCACCGGGAATCATCCATTGAGGTGCATAGGCTGTGTAATGTCCTCTGGGCATCACGACTTCGTTTCGCATGCCCTCAGTATGGGGAAGTTTCAGCCACTTTCCAAGATCACTGCCTGCGATACAACCTGCTACTGCCAATTCAATGGCTGCGCCCGCACCGCCTGTGACGTGAGCATCTTTCACTTTACACAACCCGGCAATTTTTTCGTCGGTTTTGGCATAAAGCTCATGCATATCAACGAAGGTCTTGGCCACCTCGTTCATGGCGTCGAGAACGCGGTCATCAATCCAGTTCCCTCCAACAGGGGTGGACCAATTTTTTGCGTTGATCCAAGACCTCACCCCTAAATCGTCTAATACTTTACTTCTGTATGGATACTCCACTTTTATGTGCCTCCTTTCCAGTCAATCTGACTCTGTATAATTCTGGCTTTCGATACCTATTCTCTGTAAATTTTTACCACGGCTTTCCCGTCATCGAGAATAAAACCACGATACATCCCTTCTCCAGTGAATGACATGGCGACATTGCCCTTTTTGTCGATGGCAATAGCTCCTCCGCTGCCACCGATCTCGACTAATTCCTTCATGATGACATGATCCACAGCTTCTTTCAGAGCCATGCCTTTATAAGCTATAAGCGCTGAAATCTCTTTACTCGTAAGCAGCACCAAATGGTTCTCACCCAGACCTGTGGTGGAAACAGCGCAGGTCTGATTATTGGCATACGTGGAGGCACCAATAATAGGAGAATCACCGACCCGTCCCGGTCTTTTCTTGACTCTTCCCCCAGTGGATGTGCCCGCTGCTAGATTACCCTTTTTATCCAGCGCTACAGCGCCCACAGTACCAAATTTGTCCTCATTATTTTCTTTTATTTTTTCTGAAGAGTCTGCATCTTCGCGTTTCTCTTTGAGCTCTCCTCCATAGGGCACGTCTTCTTTTAACCGGCGCTGAAGAGATGTCCATTGTCTTTCTGTATAGAAATAATCGGCAGACCTTATTTCTACTCCCTGTTCTTTAGCAAATGCCAGAGCTCCTTCTCCAACCAGCAGCACATGGGGGGTCTTCTCCAATATCAATCTGGCAAGACTGATGGGATTCTTCACAAATTTGACTGCCCCAACGGCTCCTGCCCGGAGCGTCCTCCCGTTCATGATCGAAGCATCCAGCTCGTTCCTTCCAGCGCTCGTGAAACTTGCACCTTTACCAGCATTGAACAGAGGGGAATCCTCAAAGACACGAATCGCTGCCTCCACTGCATCAAGGCTGCCTCCACCTTTCAAGAGGATTTCATATCCCTCAGACAATGCCTCTTCAATCTTATCCCGGTAAGCCCTTTCGAGTTCAGGGTTTTTTTCAAATTCTATTCTGTCTCTGACGCCACCACCTCCATGAATGACAATTCCGAAATCAGAATTTTTGTCCTTTTCTGAACCATCCGAACAATAAAACAAAGGAAAAAGCAACAGGAGGATCAGAATCCCTGACAAAATATGATTGTTGACAAACCGTGACCGATTATTCATATCCATGCCTCCAAGTTTTATTGAATCACAAGTGTATTTTATGAACGCCATTTATAATTTTCCCTCGAACCTCTGCTTAAATGCTTGATGTCGCCTCTTTGCTTGAGCTACCAGGTTCTTGAACTCTTTGGTGCCCCGTATGTTATCAAGAAAGGGATCGTTACTGATATAAGGAAAATTGAAAAACCCGCTCTCGATGGATTTCTTTAAATTTCTTAGAGCATCCTCTTTTTTACCGATTAATGCGTAAATGTGAACAAGACGATATCTTCTTTCACCATCGACAATATTTCGTGCCTCAAGTCGTTTGGCAATCTTAAGAACACTCTCATCATTCCCGAGCGCTGCCTCTTTATAAGCTTGACCAAACGTAGTCCAGACGCTTGACTTGTCGACGTCAAAGGCAGAGTCGAAAAGGGTGATTGCCCTATCAATTCTTTTGGAATAGAGGTGAATCATCCCGCCGTAGAATAGTTTTTTTTCGTCAGCAGATTGCTGCGTCTGCTTGAGGTAATCCATCATTCTTTCATGGGATGCAAGTGCTGTTTTATATTTTTTTTGATAAATCAACGATTTTGTAATTTGGCTCTGGGTGCTAACCAAATTCAGAAAGCTGGAATCAAGCCTCTGCGAAAGTTTGTAGAATCGGATAGACTCATCCATAAGTCCAGCATACCGAAAGATGTATCCGAGCCCTGAGTAAAAACTTGGAATATTGGGATATATATTCAGAGCATTTTGAAGGAGCTCTGCAGATTCTTCGGACTTGCCTGTCTTCGCATAGAGCGAGCTGAGATAGCTGAATGCTTGTGGTAATTCTCCATTCATCCTGAAGGCGTGACGCAGCGTTCTTTCTGCTAATCCATAATATCCTCCCCTGCCTCCAATCTTACCGGCATACTGAAGGTAGGCATAGCCCAAGTCAGCGAATGCCGGCGTAAACGTTGGATCGAGTTCAATGGACTTTTTTAAAAGCTGGATGCGACCGGTCCAATCAGCCTCCTTGGATGGCTCTCTTGCTACGGCTCTGAGATAATACTCGTATGCCGAAGGGTCTCGGGGAATGTCTTTCTTAATTCGACGAGTCGCCTCCGGTGTAAGGTGCAGCTTTAAACCTCTAATAATTTTCTTACAGATAGAATTCGGTACTGTATAAATTTCTGCATTCCTCACCTCAAAGGAATGCTCCCAGGTAACTTCTTCATCAGGAATATAGCGGAGTTGGACATCTATCTGTAGACGGTCACTATTGTTTCGATAGTTTCCTGTGATTACATATTCTACGTCCAACTCACGTGCAACTTCCTGTAAGTCAAATTTCGAGCTGCCATATCTTCTGACGGCATCTGAAGGACGGACTACAACACCTTTAATATAAAATAGTTTTTTGATTATCTGATCAGTAATAGCAAATCCGAGAAACTCTGATTCTGAATCCATCGGAACACAGTGTAACGGAAGGATGGCAATTTTTTTAAAGTTTCCATCGGTTCTCGATTCGTCTTTACCAAAGAATGACATACAGAGAGCTATGCTTACGAAAGCCAGCAGGATAATGGCCTTGAAAATGAGCGATGGAATCTTTTTCCACATAATCGAAATATTTCTGAAATGCTATTTCACTCGGATGTCCCAGTCAAAAGTCTTATAACTCCTACTCCCTCTTGGAAATCAATTTTAGTACCAAAGGGCTTGGAGAGGCGCTTCAGATCTTCGATGATCTTTATGCTTAGATCTCGATCAGCAAACAGAGGGCGGCCACGCACTGTCCGGAACTTTCCAAAACCTAGCGAAACAGGGTAAAGCTTGATTTCCGTCAATTTTTTTCCCCTCCAGCGTGGAACAGCGATGACCGACTCCCAAATTTCAGGGGTTACAGGACGCCCCTTACGGCCAAAGTCATAGCGAGCATCGTTGAAGTCGGCCACATGAGCATTGGAGCCAAGCTTGTAACGTTCATAATTCTCATAGGGCAGCCGCAAGAGGGTTTGATTTTGATAAATAAAATTACCCAGACTGTAAAAGATGGGCTTTCCTCTGTAAATCTCAATCCCGCGCAATACATGAGGTCCATGTCCAACAAAAACATCCGCCCCTGCATCAATCATTGCGTGAGCAAAGGGGATCAAAAACTTTGCTGGAACGGAGCGATCCCCGTCGCCTTCATGGGCATGAATTGTGACTATCGTTAGATCCGCAAGCCGGCTGGCGTTTCGAACCACGCAAGCAATCTCTTCGAGGTCCTCCTGAAGGAGTGTCGTTCGGATCTCGGGTTTGTCTCCTACGATGAAGTCATGGTCAAAAAATTTCAGTTTATCGCCACTTTTCGGTGGTTGCAGCCCAGCTCTTTCAAGAATCCGCCGAAGCATTTCGAGTTCCTCGTGCGAGACCACGTAATCCGTTGAATATCTGAGAGGATTCAATCCCGGCCGCGCGGGAATATCGCCTCGGGATTTCCCGGCTCGCGAGTGTTCCTTAAAGTATGAAGCGCAGGAAATCAAGGCCACCCTGGCCTTTGCGGTTTCAAGGAACTTTGCCTCCCGCGCTTCTGCCAAGCTTTCTCCCACGCCTGCCTGGACCAGGCCTGCCTCGGCCGTGTGTTTTGTGGTCAGACGCATGCCTAGCACGCCATAATCCCCGGTATGGTTATTTGCGCGGGAGACCATGTCGAAGCCAGCCCAGGCCAACTCCTTAGCCATTGCAGGAGCGGCCCTCATGTACGTGCCTCCACTCTCATGCATAGGGTAGGGTTCATAGTCATGAAAGAGCATCTCCAGGTTGGTAAATGCGACATCCGCTGAGCGGATGAGCTCGATCATCTTGAGGAATTCGGGCTCGCGATAGACCGACAGTCTCATAGTGATGATGGAATCACCGGTAAGAGCCATGGTGAAAGTGTCTTCCTCATAAGGCTTCTGGCTCCATGCAATTGGGCACAAAAAAAGTCCTGATAATAATGCTATTGTCAATGAGATTAAAAAGCGCTTCATGGAATCCTCCTTGATTCAAAGGGAATAATCGTTTAAATGTATATCAAGAGTCATCCACGATCTTATTCTCAACACGTTTTTTCTCAGAGTGGGCTACAATCACTGTCCCAACCATGTCGCCCATGCAGTTGATAGTCGTGCTTCCCATATCAATCAATCGATAGATGCCTCCTACGATTGCAGCAATCTCTAATGGCAAATTAAAAGCTTTGACAAATATAAGGGCAACGACCAGTCCACCACCAGGAATGCCACCAGATCCGGTTTCAAGCATCAAGCCGACCAGCACGATGGTGACCTGGGAAACCAAACTGAATTCCACACCTGCTGCTTGAGCCGTAAAAAGGAGTACAGCAGCCAACATGATAGAAGTGCCGTTTTTATTCAATTGGGCACCAAGCGGTAATGTAAAGGAGTAAATACTCCTGGGAAGTTTTACACGATCTTCTGCCACTTCCAGTGAAACTGCTAGGCTTGCCAAACTACTGCATGTAGACACTGTTGTTGCGTAGAGAGGGGCTGTTTGCTTAAAAAAGAGAACCGGAGATTGTTTGGTGAACAAAACCAGCAAAATCATGTAAATTATGATCATGATAGCCTGTGTCCCCCAAACACCTCCGATAAATATGGCTAAAGGTCCGAAAATGCTTTTTCCATGCTGCCCTACGGTACTTGCTGTGAGTGCGCCAATGCCTAATGGACTGATAGCCAGGATTAAGTTCACCAAATTCCTGAATAACCTGGCTAGAAGTCCGAAAATTTTCTGTAAAGGTTCAGACTGTTCTTTGGGCAACATCAAAGTTGTTATAGCCAGAAAAACCGCAAAGACAACCACCTGGGACATCTGGCCCGTGCTAAAAGCATTAAAAACGTTGTCTGGAACAAGATTTAAGATGACATCCGCAACGCCCGGAACTTGCCCGAAAGTATCTGGCACTTCTTCCGTCAACTGCATCCCCACTCCGGGTTTGAGCAGGTGCATAGTTATGAGGCCCAAAATCAAAGCCACCACGGTAGTCGATAGATAAAAGAGGCTGATTTTAAGAGAAATTCTTCCCAAGCTACGAAGATCGGTTAGGCTAGTCAAGCCTCCTAGTAAATTAAAGAAAACAAGCGGTATTGCCGCCATCATCAAAAGGCGGATAAATAGATCTCCCAGCGGTTGCACGATCTGAGCTTCCTCTCCAAAAACAATCCCTGCTAGAAGACCGATAACCATAAAAATGAGGATTTTTGTCCCCAGGGAGAGGCGGCGATAGCGTTGATAGATGTTCGATTTTGACTGTGGATCGGAATTCTTCATTTGACTCCGAGTTTATTCATGGCCCGGGACAGTAACATCTTGTGGTAAGTGAGATAATTATCCCTTGTTAAAGGAATATATTCGTTGACTTGGGCAGGATTTCCTTCCAGTATTTCCCCGTTGGGACGGATGGTATGGCCGATTGACCACATATATCGGATAATTGGTTCCTTGCTGATAGGAAAAACAAGAGTCTCTTCCCAC
>JASFEP010000094.1:0-12700 GCA_050124775.1 Candidatus Aminicenantota bacterium | reverse complement strand
GACGAAATCCCAGGTTCCTTCGGGATATTGGCCGATCTGATCGATACGGATCCCGACCATGCCATCCTCATAGATGTCCTCTGGAAAGAAGAAGCCAAGGCGAGTCTGATCGCGGCCGAAGATTTTCTTAAAAATCTTCCCGAACACCAACCGGCCGGAAACTACTTTTTGTTTTCTCCTCATAAGAAAAGCTCAATTCCCCCGGAAGTCGAGGGCGATCCAAGAGTTTTGGGACTCCTCAAGGCCGCTATTCGGCCGGACTCGAGGATCAAAGATCACTTCGCCCAGTTCGAAGAAGCCGTCATCGTCCAAGACATAAAAACCGCAGTCGAACTGTGGCTCGAACATCCCACGATCAACTCTCTTACGACAAAAGGGGATTTTCTCTGCGCATCGGGGCTCATGAAGCTCGGCCCGAAAAAGGAGGGGATCTTTTCTCTGAGCAGGGAGATGAAGGCCTTAAAAGAGTCGATCGAAGGCATAGAGGCCCAGATTTCACCACTGGCACGCACCCTCGAAGAGAAACTCCAGGCACAAGAAGATCTGGAAGCGCAAAGACATGAGGCCTCTTCTCTTCTGTCGAAACTCGAGAAACAGATCGATGAAAGAAGGAAGGATAATGTCTATTATCGATCCGAGACGCAGAAAATCGAATCCAATGTCACACTTCTTAGAAAAGAAAGCGATATCCTGCTCAAAGAGAAACAAGTTAAGAGCGAAAAACTCAAAAAGCTCACAAAAAAAATAAACGAACTGGAAGAGGCTGAGAAGGCGCTCAAAGAGGAGGTGCGGAAAGAGGAAGAACGGTTAACGCGTCTGAGAGGTAATATAAGCCAGAGGAGAAAACTCTTCTTCGAGCTTCAGTCGAATGTGGACATCACCCAGGAAAAAATAAACAACGCAAAATCCCAGATCCAGTCCATCTCTTCGCGAAATCGGATGATCGACTCCAAAATGAATTCTCTCGATCATGAGATAGAGCTCTCGGAGGTCGAAGAAAAAAAATCCAAATCTCGGATCAAGGAGCTTTCTTCTCAAGTGTCTCGACTGGAGAAAGAGATCGCCGATAAAGAAACGCAAGAGATCGACCATGAATCCCGTTTCAGGGCGGCCCAAAAGGAACAACAAGGGATGGAAAAGCGGTTGGAGGAGCAGCGACAGATCCATGAGGCCAAAAAAGAGGAACGCGTCGAATGGGAGATCAAAAAAGCTGAGAGAGACCGGGATATCGCCAATTGCGAGGAATCCTGCTGGCAGGAGCTCAAAAAAAACCTGGAGGAAGTCAAAAAAGATATCCCCTTGGAGTCTTTGCCCGATAAAAATATCGAAGACTATCTGAACAAAGCCAAAGACAAGCTCCAGACATTCAAAGCTGTGAACCTTATGGCCGAGGAAGAATATCTCATCCAGAAGGAGCGTTACGAATTTCTCACGCAACAACGGGATGACCTGAGGGATTCCATTGATACGACAAAGGAAGTCATTCGGAAAATCGACCAGGAAAGTAAAACACAGTTTTTGAGCGCTCTCCATGCGGTGAACAAGAATTTCAAGGATGTATTTACCCTTCTTTTCGAAGGGGGAAATGCCGAGGTCAAACTGATCGATCCGAATTCGCCATTGGAAAGCGGGGTTGAGATCATCGCCCAGCCCCCTGGAAAAAAAGTCCAGAGCATGGCACTCCTTTCGGGCGGCGAGAAAAGTCTGACCAGCCTTGCGTTCTTCTTCGGACTCTTCAGATATAAGCCCACCCCCTTCTGTATCCTCGATGAGGTGGATGCCGCTCTGGATGAGACGAATCTTACCCGTTTTCTCAATCTGATGAAAAAGATCAAAGACCAGACGCAGTTTATCATCATCACACACAATTTCAAGACCATGGAAGTGGCTGACTATATTTACGGAACATCCATGGGAGAACCGAACATCACCACGGTTTATGCCATGAAGATGGAAAAGAAAAAACAGGATCAACTGGAATGAAAGTGCATCTCTTCGTTCCACCCGGGGGCTACTTCGCCGAACGGTGGACCAAAGGGTCGTCCATGCCCCCTCTCGGCCTTCTCTATATCGCCGCGGTGCTCGAAAAAGAAGGACATGCACTCAAAATCGTACCGGCCGATATCTTGAAGCTCAACAAGAAACAGATCGCCGAAGAGATCAGGGCGTTCGGACCGGACATCATCGGCGTCACATCCACGACAGAAAACCGGTTCCAGAGCTTCGACCTTATCAGACTGGCGAAAAAGGTCTATCCCACGGCACTGACCGTACTGGGAGGGCCTCACGCTTCGATGGCCGCAGAGGATTGTCTTCAACATATCCCCGAGCTGGATGCTGTCGTGCGGGGCGAAGGGGAAGAGACTATGCGCGAACTCTGTCGTGTCCTCGAGGAAGGCAGCAAGGATGTGCTCAGTTACGTAGAAGGGATTTCCTACAGGGAACATAACCGAATCCACACGAATCCCCCACGCTCCCCTATCGAAGACCTGGACACTATCCCCCACCCTGCCTATCATCTCATTCCTTTCGAAAAATACAATTTCCGGTTCGAAGTCCCGGGCCAGGGATCCCTTCCTGCGGTAAATATGATGTCCAGCCGCGGGTGTCCCTTCGATTGCAATTTTTGCGCCACTCCCATCAATTGGGGCCGGAAAGTCAGGATGCGGAGTGCGGAAAATATCATCGACGAGATCGAATTCCTCATCGACCGATATGGAGTGAAAGTCATTTTCTTCTTCGATGACACTTTCAACACGAATCCCAAACGTGCGCACAGGATCTGCGACCTCATCATCGAGCGCAAGCTGGATATTTATTTCAAGTGCGATGTCAGGATCGACCTCATCGATTTGCCTCTGCTCGAAAAGATGAAAAAAGCAGGTCTCTTCCACCTCTCCTTCGGGATAGAGGCCGGGTCCGAACGTGTCCGGAACACAATCGTCAACAAAAAAATCGACATCGAAGATTTTTACAGTCTGGTCGAGTGGTGCAACGAGCTCGCCATCATCCCCAACGCTTTTTTTATATTCAGCCACCCCACGGAAACGTGGGAGGAAGCCCAGGAAACTATTCGTATCATCGAACGGTACAAAGACAGGATCGAGGCCAGCATTGCTATCCTGCACGTCTATCCAGGAACGCCTCTGGAAAAAACGGCCATGGAGATGGGGGTACTGCCCGAAGATTTCACCTGGACCAAAAGGTACCGCACCGGGATCATCACACTGCCCGCAGCCCAGGGGGATGTGCCGCTCTTTATCGATAAACTCACCTGGGCCCAGGTCAGTGAACTCGTTTTTCGGTGGTCATTGAGCGGCGGCCGGGCCTCGATCCTCCGGAAGATCCCCCAGATTATTACCAATATCCGGTCCTTGGGCGATGTCAAACGCTACACCATCATGGCGATTGTGTACTTCAAGCTCAAAGTCAAGAAAATATTCAAAAAATAGGTTGAAACTTTGGATTCAAACTGAAAAAATATAGCCCACGCATGAAATGGGATAACAGTATCGAGATTCGGATGTCGGAATTCCGGTTTGCAACCTTGGAGTGAGGAGGGATCATGTCCACATATCTTTACATCATTCTTGCCTACCTGCTTGTTCTGACCGCTTTCAATTTTTACAGGGCCCGACGGATCAAAACCCAAGACGACTTTATGGTAGCCGGCCGCAGCCTGAAGACCAATGTCATGGTCTTTACGCTGATCTGTACCTGGATAGGTTCGGGGACTTTTATCGCAGGGGCCGAGTTCGCAGCCCAGGCGGGCTTTTCCGCCATATGGCTGGCCGCAGGCGCATGGGTGGGAATTATCTTCATCTATTTCCTGGCAGGAAAGATCCGGACATTCGGGCAGTACACGATCGGAGATATTCTCGAAGAGCGGTATGGCCCGGCGGCACGGATATTCGGGGCCATTGCCATTATTATATCCTTTACAGCTATTGTATCTTACCAGTTCGTCGCCGGGGGATTTATCCTGAATGTCGCCACTGATGGAGCTATTCCCGAATCCACGGGGATCATCATCGCGGCCCTTTTCGTAATCCTGTTTACGACCCTCGGAGGAATGGTGGCTATCGCTTACACAGACCTGCCCAACGGGATCATCATCGTCCTTGCCTGTATCCTTGCGGTCCCTTTTGTGTATCTGGCCGCCGGAGGATTCGCACAGGCCACTCAGGTCCTCGAGCCAGGTTATTTCGCGGCGGTGAACGAACAATTCGGAGCCCATCCCACGCTCAGAGTCGCAGGATACTTCCTCGCCACCATGTTCCTACTCATGGGGGTGCAGAGCATGTATCAGAAATTCTACAGCGCAAAATCGCCCAAAGATGCGAGAAAGGCGGCGATCTGGTGGACCATCGGAACCGTTTTCGTCGAAACGGTCGTTGTCGTAATCGCAGTTTTCGCCTACAGCAAACTGAAAGACCAGATCGACCTCACGATACCTAGGGAAGGCGGAAAGATCGTCTTGATGGCGGCCAGAAACCTGGTACCAGCACCTGTCGGAATCCTCCTCCTCGGTGCCGCGTGTGCGGTCGTGATATCCACTGGTATGAACTATCTCCTCTCCCCCTCGACAAACATTATGCGCGATATCTATCAGCGTTTTCTCAACAAGGAGGCCAAACAGAGCACCATGGTCGCCCTCCAGAAAATTTTTGTTGTCATCCTCGGCGTTATCGCCTTTTTCCTGGCAATCCGGATGAAATCCGTGCTCAGCATGGCGATCTTTGCCTACACCATCTACGGCGTATCCATAACTCCCGCACTCATAGCCGCTCTGGCCTGGAAAAGGGCGACAAAGATAGGGGGATTGGTCTCCATAATTTCGGGCACAATTGTGACAATATTCCTGAGGATCATGGCGGAAATTCTGCCGCCCGAGATGGTCCCGGATGGCGATCCCTGGGGAATTCCTATCATCTTTCCGGGATTGATCGTATCCATAGGTTCCCTGATTATCGTCAGCCTGCTGACAAAAAAGCCTTCACCCGAAGAGATTGAAAAATTTTTCCCGGCAAAACAATCCGTGCCCAACGATGAGACCTAGAAAATTTGGATATTTCTGCTGATTTATCATAAATGGATGACGCAAGCATCCTTAAAACCGTGAAGACAAGAATTCTCATCGCGTAAATAAGTGGTCCACTTGGATCACTCGCGCATCATCATCACGGATTTAAGGATGCTTCCATTGATGACATAAATCTAGTTTAGGGAGAGGAATTTTGCCTTATCTCATAACGATCCTGTTGTATCTCCTTGTTTTATTCGTTTTCGGGCTCCGCATCGTCAAACGACTGAAGAAAAAAGAGGATTTTCTTGTCGCAGGAAGGTCCCTCACCGCACCGGTCCTCGTCGGGACTCTACTCGCCACATGGATGGGATCAGGGGACATCTTCAGTGTTTCCGACCTCAGCTACAATCATGGATTCTCCTCCCTCATCGGAAGCAGCGGAGGTTGGCTGGGGATTATTGTCGTCTTTTTTATCGCCGGGAGGGTCAGACGCTTCGGCCAATTCACAGTACCCGACATCCTTGAGGCGAGGTACAATAAATGGGCACGGATCCTTGCTACGATCACCACGATTATCGCTTATGTGACTATTGTCAGTTATCAATTTCGCGGAGGGGGATGGGTCCTCAACATCATCACAGAGGGCAGGATCCATGAAAAACAAGCGATGGCGTTGGTGGCTGTCTTTGTCATCACCTACACCCTTCTCGCCGGGATGTTGTCGGTTGCCTACCTGGATATTATAAACGGTATCCTGATGATCACGGCGATATTCATCGCAGTGCCCTTCCTTATCCAGCATGTGGGAGGGATGGGCTATATCGTGGCCAATGTCACCCCGAGAAGCAACCCTATACTGGGAAACATGTCGCTGCTCCAGGCAATGGGTTATTTCGTTCCTACTCTGCTCCTTGCACTGGGTAACGGCAACATGTATCAGCGGTTTTTTTCAGCCAAAAACGAAAGCGAGGCTAAAAAATCCGTGATCGGTTGGGTAACGGGAGTCATTCTTTTGGGGATTGCGCTCCAGAGCCTTGCGGTCGTAGGAAGCAGTTATTTCAAGGGACTCGAAGCGGAGGAGGCGGGAAAGATCATCCTTCTGGTCGCTCACAAGGGGCTCCCTGTGGTCGTAGGGTGCGCTCTGATCGCTGCTGTTGTGGCCATAATCATCTCGACAGCGAACAGCTTTCTCCTCGTCCCTGCGACAAATGTTGTGCGCGATATCTACCAGAGGTTTATCAATCCGGATCTACCCGACAAGAAAATGATCCTTTTCTCGAGGCTGGTTGTTGTCGTGCTCGGAATCATATCCTTTTCTTTAATTTCATTTTTTCCGCGTATATTGGATGCGGCATACGCCGCGTATACTGTCTATGGGGCAGGGATCACTCCAGCTCTGATCGCAGTATTTTTCTGGAAGAGAGCGACTGTTCCGGCCGGAGTTTTGTCCATTTTGGGGGGAATGAGCGTGACCGTGATCTGGGAAGTGGCGAACAAGATCCAGGGACATCTTCCCTTGGATATCCCAGCCGTTTATCCTGCATTGATCTGCTCTTTGGTGCTTCTTTTCGGCGTGAGCCTTCTTACGCCGAAACCGCCGGAAAACAAATGGAAACCCTTTTTCGATTGAACCAGAAAGGAGTTTGCAATGAAAACAGGAATCGTGAAAGACAGGCGTTATATGGACCACAATATGGGCGCTTTTCACCCTGAAAGCCCCCAAAGGCTCGAAGCGATATACCGTATGATCGATGAAGATATATCATTTCCCTATTTGACGATAGAACCCCGCGCTGCAACGGAGGAAGAGATTCAATGGGTCCATACGTCATCCTATATCGCTGCGGTCAAAGCCACATCTGGAAAAGAAAGAGTCGTGCTCGACCCCGACACCTCGACATCGACACGATCCTATGAAACGGCTCTTTTAGCCGCGGGAGGCGTGCTCAAAGCCATAGACCTGATCTTACAAGGGGAGATCCAGAACGGTTTTGCATTTGTCCGTCCTCCCGGCCACCACGCAGAGGCTTCTCGGGCCATGGGATTTTGCCTTTTCAACAACGTGGCGATCGGAGCGGAATATCTACTGAAGACCCGAGAAAAAAGCCGGATCCTCATCGTGGATTGGGACCTGCACCATGGAAACGGCACACAGAATTCATTTTACGACAGGAATGATGTGCTCTATTTTTCGACCCACCAGTTTCCCCATTATCCGGGGACCGGCCACTGGAGTGAAACGGGCGCGGGTGACGGAGAAGGATTTACCGTTAATGTCCCTCTGATGTCGGGAAAGACAAACAACGATTACTTATACATTTTTGAAAAAATCCTCTATCCTATTGCCGAAAAATTCCGACCGGATTTTATCCTCGTTTCCGCAGGGTTCGACATTTTTAAAGGGGATCCGTTGGGGGGAATGAAGATCACTGCCGAAGGATTTGGGGCTCTTGCCGATGCGCTCCTGCGTCTGGCCGATAAACATTGCAAGGGAGGAATTCTTTTAGCGCTCGAGGGGGGATACAACCTGCAGGGACTCAGTGAAGGCGGCAAAGAGGTCCTGTTCCAATTGAGCGGACAGAAGAAGCTGCCTGATATTCCTGCAGATGCCAGTGCGGATACTCAGCGGGAACTCAATCCTATTTTCGAACATCTCCAAAGATTTTACTCTGTTACACCATAATTCCCTGAAATCTTTAAAAATGTAGGAATCCTTTCCCAATTGATTTGCACGGGATTAATGCTTTCGTATACCGACCAGCCGGGGGATGTGTTTTGAAATCGATCCGTGTGGAAAGCCTTACCGATACAACAATTCGTCGAAAATATGGGTCAGTAACCCTGTATATCAAAGGGACATCCCGTCACCTAATATGGACAACACAAGGTATAAAATGCGCTGAACCAGGCAGGAAAAGTTGGCATAACACTTGCACTTATTGTCGATGTGAAAGAGCAAGAAGGAGATATCCAGTGAAAAAAAATGCCATTTTCGCCGCTCTCCTTCTCCTCTTTTTCACCCTCATCTATGCCGAGATGCCCGAATACACCCAGGAGTCCATAGCCCGATTGAGCTATGTGAGTGGCAATGCCTTTATCCAGAGATCCTCCGAATTAACCTACGAGGAAGGTGTGATCAACATGCCCATCGCTCAGGGAGACAGAGTGGGCACAACGGACGGCCGCGCCGAAGTTTACTTCGGAAAAGGCAAATACATTAGACTCGACAACAAAACAAAGGTCGATTTCATCAACCTTCCCAATCGAGGAAATGACCTTACTCAATTCAGGATCTGGTCCGGCCATGTCTATTTCCGTGTGAATTCCTTGAATCGTGAAAAAAGCCTTGAAATCCACACCGCCGATGTCTCGGTCTACGTTCTCAATGAAGGGCTCTACAGAATCGATGTGAGAGAAAATCAGGAAACGGAGATACTGGTTTTCAACGGATTGATCGAAGCAGCCGGAGAATCAGGCTCAGTGCTCATCAAAGAAGCTCAAAAATTAGTGGCTATCGAAGGACATTTCACATCACGACCAAACCGGTTTCACGCTGTTTCCGAAGACAGTTTTGACAGATGGAATGAAGACAGAGATTACAGGGTCAGGGAGCGCATGGCTCAGGTCTATCTTCCCGATGAACTGGAAGATTATGAGGGAGAATTGCAGAATCATGGAGATTGGACATATGTCGATCCCTATGGCTATGTCTGGATCCCGAGGGCAATAAAAGCTCAATGGCGTCCCTATCACAACGGCCAATGGGTTTGGATCTCGATATGTGGCTGGACTTGGCTCCCCTATGAACCCTGGGGATGGGTTACATCTCACTTTGGCAGGTGGCAATGGAGTGTGGAAATTGGCTGGTACTGGATCCCCATGACCGATTGGGGTCCAGCCTGGGTCAGTTGGTACTGGGGAAATGACTATTGCGCCTGGGCACCGATGAGCTATTACGGGTACCCCGGAGTTATAATCGATAAAATCTATTATCCCAGGTATGCAGACACATACTACCCTTTTTATTCAGAAGCACTGACGGCGATCCGGAAAAGTCAGCTTCAGGAGCCGCATGTTGCACAGATTTCACTTGATCGTGAATCAACAGAGCAAATCGGCAGGATCAGTCTTTCAAAAAAACCTCCCACTATGAAACCCAAGAGCCAAAACGTTCAGATTGAAAAGCTGAGCGAGAATAAAGTTTTCCTCTACAAAAGTGAGAAATCTAAAGACCTTAAAAGATTCGTTCCAGAAGCACAGGATAAATATTTGAAATACCCCGATCTTATGAGGCAAAGGGATAAGATTCAACAAGAATCGAGCTATCCCCCTTCTCCTCAGATCACTCTTAAACAGCTGAGTAAAAAGCTTAAAAATGCCGACTCCAAATCGCCTGTCAGTAGTTTTATCGATTATATATCGAAGGGAATCGTTCCGTCGGATAAATTCGTCGAGTCGAAAGATTCATACGGTGGCTCATCATCTCAGAGGGTCCAAATAAAATCTAAAACGCATGATGGATCGAAGACATCGAAGATAAAATCTTCGAACAAATCTTCCCCCAAAAAGGCTCCTTCTTCCTCACGAAAATCGAAATCCACAAAAACAAAGAAGAAAAAATAATTTGGTTAAATAAATAGATAGAAATGAAAATTAAGCTTGGAGAAAAATCAGAGAATCCGCAATCCCAACTCGATATGATTTTTCTCTAGCGCCACCATTTATTTCTCCAGCCCCCGGTCCGTTCTCAGACAGAACGGACCACCTTCTATTTCAGCATTTTTTATGAATAATCCAGAAAGACGATGGGTTATTCACGGGCCGAGGTCGCTGCAAAGGCGAGGAAGTGGCCTGCGAAGCTGTAGTGATCTACCGCAAGTAGGCTACAACGAAGGCTTTGTAGGGAGATCGGCTCGCCCGTAGGGTAAAAGATGCTAACATTAAGAGAAAGAATTTTCCTTTTGAAAGGTTTATTAACAAAAGTGTGTTAGCATCTTTTATGAATAATCCATGTTAGTTGTTGTTTTCGGCTTCTTTATTCAGCATCTCATAATAATCGAGGTTCAACATATGGTCTTCATGGGAACAAAACCGGTTGGGTTCTGTTCCAGGAATGAAAACCTCTCTAAAGGGAAATAAACAAAAAGGTGTGGAAAGCAATCCCGTTTTTCGGTCTATCTCCACAAAGGAAAGGTTGGGTGGAATTTCAAATTCTGCCTCGGGTTCAAATTCCTCACCATTTTCTTCGGCTATTTGCTCTTCCTTTGCGATAATCCTCTGATAAAAATCTATCCAGATGGGTTGCGCCGCCACGGAACCCGCTTGCCTATCTCCGATAGGAATTCTTCCCTCTTCATGCCCTACCCACACACCCGCACAGAGTGAGGGGGAAAAACCCATAAACCAGGCATCGGAAAAATCGTCTGTTGTTCCTGTTTTTCCAGCCAGGGGTTTTTTCAGCCATTTTGCTGACTGACCAGTCCCCCGTTGAATAACTCCCTGGAGCAAGTTTGTCATGATATAGGCGATTTGGGGGGAAATAACTTCTTCCGATTCTGTGGAGGCTTCCTCCAATACGTTCCCATCTTTGTCTTCGATACGGGAAATAAAATAGGGAGTCATTCTGACACCCTTGTTCGGAAAGGTCGAAAATGCGGAGACAAGCTCGATGAGCCTCACTTCGAAGGCTCCCAATGCTAGAGAGGGATAGGGGTAGATTGTTGATGTGATGCCGAATTTTTTACAGTAGTCTACGCCTATTTGGGGGGAGATATAATTCAGTATCTTCGCAGTAACGATATTTCTGGATTCCTCCAGGCCCCAGCGCAGTGTCACTGCCCCTTTGTATTTCAAATCATAGTTGGGAGGGGACCACACATCTCCCGACCACTGATCCTCAAAATCTGTGGGCTCATCCACGATTACGGTCGCAGGAGTGTACCCATTTTCAAGGGCAGCTGTATAGAGAAAGGGTTTGATGACCGAACCGGACTGCCTCAGGGCCTGAGTGGCCTGATTGAATTTGAGCCGATCGAACGAATACCCCCCCACCATCGCCTTTATCTGGCCGGTTTGGGGCTCTATGGCCATAAAAGCGGCCTCCAAAACAGGCTCTTGATCGAGGGAAAGGGCAAGTTCTTTTTTTTCTTCATCTATGCTGTTCAGCTTGACATGAATGATATCCCCTGTTTTTATGAGTGTTTTAAGGCTGTTGGATTTGGTCCAGCCGATATCTTTATTCGTTATTTTTCCTATGTAATCCTTGACTTTGACATTTGCGCTTCGTCTATCTACAGAGAGAACAACTGCTTCTATGATCTGTCCGACTCCAAAAGAATGTTTACGCCAGCTTTTGAGCAATGTTTCGTTGGAAGTGGGATTTTTAACAGGTTCTGACAGAGCCTCAAGGTTTTCCACTCCAATTTCAAGGAGATTGATCTTATCCATCCTCCATCCTTGTCGCTTATCCAAGATATGGAGATGTTTGACAAGAGCGTCTTCTGCATACTTCTGGTATTCTGGGTTCAGGGTGGTATAGACCTGCAACCCCTGCGTGTAGAGGGCATCTGCCCCATAGTTCTGCTCCAGATACTTCCGCACCTCTTCTTTGAAATAGGCGGCAAACCCTGAAACATCACGGTAGAGAGGAAGCACATCCATAGGTGTCTGTTTAGCAGCTTCACCTTCCTCTTTTGTGATGTAATCTTCTTCCACCAACCTGTTGATCACATGGTTGCGACGGCGGAGGGTGCCTTCGGGATTCCGGTATGGGGAGTATATACTTGGCCCGCGGAAGATCCCCGTGATAAGGGCGGCCTCTTCCAACGTCAATTCAGAGACAGGTTTTCCAAAATACAGACGTGAAGCAGCTTCGACCCCATAGGCGCCATGACCTAAGTTAAACTGATTGCAGTATAGAGTGAGGATCTCTTTTTTGGAATAATTCCGTTCGATCTGCAGGGAAAGCAAAACTTCCTTGATTTTCCTTCGGATCGTTTGCCTGCGATGGAGAAAGAGTTCTCTGGCAAGCTGTTGACTGATCGTGCTTCCCCCATGCAGTCTTCGGGGAGTCAGGATGAGCTTGAGGTCTTCCTTCAGAGCGCGCAACATACCCAAAAAATCGATCCCTTTGTGGCTGTAAAACCTGGGATCCTCTGTGGCGATAATGGCATTCAGCAATATCTCAGGAATATCTTCGAAAGCGATCTCTATGCGCTTTTCGATCGCATATTCCCCGATGACCTCTCCATCATCGGCATAGATATTCGTGATGATATTGGGCTCGAACTCCTCTAATTCGGAGATAGAGGGCACATTCTGAAGGATCGCTTTATAGCTTCCAATGATCACCCCCAAGGTCATAATAAAAAGTACACATAAACCCCACACAACCGGCTTGAAATATCGCTTGCGGGTGATATTTTTCAGATTGGGCTTTTTGAATTTAAGCTTCTTTAGATCCGATCTTTTGAGACGTATGACGAGTTTCTTCAACACCAATCAAATATAACAAATTTCAGTTAGTTGGTCTAGATATGGTGTGATAGGAAATGGGGACAGGCTACTTTTTTAATTACCCCTATAAAAAGTAGCCTGTCCCCTTTTTGTTTTTGATCCGCTTTTTCAATTAATCCTTAAAGTAGGTTTTTACCGGAATATTCATATAGAGTTTAC
>JASFEP010000093.1:0-12762 GCA_050124775.1 Candidatus Aminicenantota bacterium | reverse complement strand
TTTAAAAAAAGGGGACAGGCTACTTTTTTAATTACCCCTGTAAAAAGTAGCCTGTCCCCTTTTTATTCTACATTTTTTCTAGGGCTTCGATGCGTTTTTCGATAGGAGGATGTGTGCTGAACATCACATTCATCTTGCCTTTGATGTCCTTGAGGGGGTTCACGATGTAAAGATGCGCTGTCGCCTTGTTGGCAGCCTCCAGCGGCTCTTTATCCGCTGAAAGCTTCCTCAGGGCTGACGCTAGACCCGGCGGATAACGCGTGAGGAGAGCTCCGTTGGCATCCGCCAGATACTCCCGCTTTCGGGAAACGGCAAGCTTCAACAGCTGTGCGAAAAGCGGGGCAAGCACGGCCAACGCGAGAGCCACAACAATAAGGATGGAGCCCGCATTACCGCCCTGTTTATCGCTGCTTCTGCGCCGTCCGCCCCCCCAAAAAAAGCTCCGCAAGATCCAATCGCTGAGCAGAACCACCACTCCTACCATGACCACAGCCAGCGTCTGAACCAGCACATCATAGTTCTTGATATGGGACATCTCGTGGGCGATCACCCCTTCGAGCTCTGCCCTGTTCAGCTTCTGCAGAAGCCCTGTGGTCACGACGATCACCGAATTTTCGGGATTTCGCCCCGTTGCAAAAGCGTTCGGCGCAGTGTCGTCGATAACGTAACATCGCGGCTTTGTGAGCCCTGCTGCAATGGCCAAGCCCTCCACAACATTATAGAGATACGGATATTCTTCCTTTTTGACCGGACGGGCGCGGCTGGCCGCCAGCACGATCTTATCGCTGGCATAGTAGCTGCCAATAGTCATGAGGACGGCGATGATGGTTGCCGGTATCAACGCATAAGAACCGAGTTCGGTGATCTGCCCGAAAAACCAGGCCAGGGCAAAGATCAAGACAAGAAAGAACAGTATCAGAAAGAAGGATTTCCTCTTATTGCTGGTTATTTGTTCGTACATTATATGCTTCGCATAACGCTTCGGGTGATAATATAAATAAAGGCAGCGTGGCTAAAACTCCACTTTGACGGGCTCTCGGGCTTCGGGCTCTTCGATCTCGAAATAGTCCTTCTCTTGAAAATTGAACATGCCGGCGATAATACTGGAGGGGAACACCTGTTGTTTGGTGTTGAACTTCATCACTGTGTCATTGTAGAACTGCCGCGCGTATGCGATCTTTCCTTCTGTCCCGGCCAGTTCTTCCTGGAGCATCAGGAAATTCTGATTGGCTTTAAGGTCGGGATAGCTCTCGGCAACGGCAAACAACGATTTCAGCGCACCGGAAAGCATGTTCTCTGCCTCCCCTTGTTCTGGGACCGTTTGGGCGTTTATGGCCTTCGCCCGAGCTTCCGTCACCATTTGGAAAGTCTCCTTCTCGTGTTTGGCATACCCTTTGACCGTCTCGACCAGGTTGGGGATCAGGTCATACCTTCTCCGGAGCTGGACATCCACCTGAGCCCAGGAATTATCCGCCCTGTTCCTCAGCGTTATCAGGTTGTTATAAATTCCGACAGCGAAAATAACGATCGCCCCGATTATGACAAGAATAACTATCAAGCCAGTCATCTTATGTCTCCTTCATTTCTAAAAATTTTAAGCATAATAAACATCTTCGGAGCAGAAAAGTCAATCACCTCTTTAAATAAAAAAACCTTGACCCTGCGTCCTTCTACTTCAAATACATTTTTCTGAGGCTATTTATTCGAAACTTGTGCTTATCCTTCAGAGAGTTTCCGCTAGATAGGCATCACCTCAAAATGGGAACAGGCACCTTTTTCCTACCGGGAAAACAAGCCAGTCCCCATCCGGTGTAATCATCCGGTCCCTTCAAGGATCGGCCCTTTCATCAACGCATTATTTATCAGATTTTGTCGAGCATTCGCGACACAGAATCCCAAAGCTAGGAATTAGTTGACAGAGCCGAATCATGGTGATATATTCTTTTTCCGTCAAACCAAGGGCGGAAGACAAGTTTTCAATACAAAACATATAAAAGGAGGTCCACTAATGTCTTTAAAAGAAACATTCCAGTCGAAAATCGACCCCATGCGCAACAGAGTCAGATCGATGGTCAAAGAGTACGGCGATCAAAAAATCTCCGACGTCACAGTGGCTCAAGCTTATGGCGGAATGCGCGGCGTGAAATGTATCGTGACCGAAACCTCAGCTCTCGATCCCTTCGAGGGTATCCGTTTCCGCGGTTACAACATTCCTCAGCTCAGAGAGAAGCTCCCCAAAGCTCCCGGTGGAGAGGAACCTCTTCCCGAAGGTCTTTTCTATCTGCTTCTCACAGGGGAATTGCCGACTGAAGATGATGTCAAAGAAGTCACCGAAGAATGGAAAAAACGCGGTGATCTTCCAGACTATCTCGTCAAGATCATGGATGCCGTTCCTGACGATACTCACCCCATGACCCAATTCTCCACTGCTATTCTATCCCTTCAAAAAGATTCTATCTTCTCTCAGCAATACAGAGAAGGTATCAGCAAGATGGAATACTGGGATCCCATGTTCGAGGATGTCATGAACCTTCTCGCCAAGCTCCCCAAGATCGCCGCTTACATCTACCGCAAAAGCTACAGAAACGGCGATCACATTTCCGCTGATCCCGAGCTGGATTGGGGCGGCAACATGGCTCAAATGCTGGGCGTCACCGATGACCCCGCTTTCATGGAGCTCATGCGGCTTTATCTCGTGCTTCACAGCGACCATGAAGGCGGCAATGTTTCTGCACACACGACTCACCTTGTCGGCTCTGCCCTATCAGACGCCTATTATTCGCTCTCTGCCGGGATGAACGGTTTGGCCGGACCGCTGCACGGTTTAGCGAACCAGGAAGTCCTTCGCTGGGTCATGAACTTGATGGATGAACTGGGCGGAGTTCCCACAAAAGAACAGCTCAAAAAATACTGCTGGGATACATTGAATTCAGGTCAGGTCATCCCGGGATACGGACACGCTGTTCTCCGTCAAACCGATCCCAGGTACGTGGCACAGAGGGATTTCTCCTTGAAACATCTCCCCGACGACGAGATCTTCCAGGTTGTGAGTGCCCTCTACGAAGTCGTTCCTCCCATCCTCGAAGAGCAGGGAAAAGCCAAGAATCCGTGGCCTAATGTCGATGCTCACTCCGGAGTCATCCTCCTTCACTACGGAATGAAAGAGTATGATTTCTACACCGTTTGTTTTGGTGTTTCCCGAGCGATCGGCGTTCTCTCATCCCTGATCTGGGATAGAGTTCTTGGACTTGCCATCGAAAGGCCCAAGACCGTTACCACGGACTGGATCGAAGAACAAGTTAAAAAGTAGAAGTTAAGTCAGAAGCAGAACTCGAAAGGAGTAGCGGAAGTTTATTCCGCTGCTCCTTTTTTTTAAGGTATTTTGGTCTAACGGGCGAATTTAAAAAACCGTAGAATTTCCATCCAGTCGTCGCTCGTGAAGGTGATTGTCGTATTGTCTTTTCTTTCGGCTCCCGGGATCCAGCGTGTGTTCGCCGCCCGCCATTCATCCTTGAACGTCACATCCATGGTATAGGGAGGGGTCAGGGTGAAGGGCTTAAAATCACCCACTCGTTTGAGCGCTTCGGTGGTCTTTGTCTTGATCAGCTCCTGGGCTTTTTTCGGGGGAAGCATTCGCGCCGCGTTTCCCATGCCTTGTTTTACGGCAACGGTTTCAACATCGCCGAAGAGCTCTTTGACCTGTTCGCAGATGGCTTTGTCTCCGGCCACCAAAACCACGGGAACGCCAAAATTTCCGGCGATGAACGCATTGATTCCCGCCTCCGGCATCTTTTTACCGTTGAGGACCACATCATAAAGCACCCCGGACATGGTGTGGTCGAGTGTGGCATTGGGCGTATTCGCCCGGGCGTGGTATCCGATAAAAATCACGGCATCGAAAGATTCATCAATCCCTTCCATCATACTGAGGGGGGTATATCCCCAGTCCCGGATCAATTCGGCCTCGGGATGAAGCAGGTCGGGTAGGATGTTGCGGGCACTGCCATGTGAGTCTCTCACCAGAATCTCCGTCGCTCCCGCCGCAAGAGCCCCTTCGATGGCTGCGTTGGTCTCCTCTGTCATCAACTTGCGGAAGAGTTCATAGTCTTTTCCATCGCGGCTCACATCCTCCCAGTGAATCACTCCGGCAACTCCTTCCATATCTACCGAGATAAACACCTTCAAACCCTCTTGGCTGTAGCCGAATAGAGTGAGTGATAAAACTAAGAGCATTAAAACAATAAGATTATTTTTCATCGGAAGCTCCTTCATTGGATCTAAAATCGATATCACCTTAGTGTGCTAAATCGCGGACATAAATTGGGGATAGGCACCTTTTTCCCGTCGTGCTAACGTGCTAAATTGGGGACAGGCACCTTTTTCCTCTCGGAAAAACGAGCCAGTCCCCCCCATTGTTGCAAGTCTCCATTGTTGCGAGTCTCCTTTTGTACCAGTTTCTTTTCGTGCCAGTCCCCATTGCAGTCAGTCTCGGTTTTTGGCCTACATCATCTGAGGGAAGCGATTTTGATCAGATCGATGAGCATGCTGAAACCTGTCTCTCTTCTGCCAGCACCGGGGCCGACGATCGTCACATCACCCAGAGTGTCCGTCGTGACCGTGACAGCATTGGTTGCCCCCATAACACCGGCCAGAGGATGGCTGATATCCACCTCCTCGGGGGCCACAGATGCCTTGGCGATCCCCCCTTCGCTCCAGACTTTGCCGATCAGCTTGTACCTTTTGCCGCGGCTTTTGGCCTCCTCTATCGCCGCGGCTGTTATCTCCGTGATTCCCTGGCAGGGATAATCAAAAGGATTTGCGCCGGCTCCATAAACGACTTTAGCCAGTATCGTCACCTTCGCCAACGCATCCCAGCCCAGTACATCCGCATCCGGAACAGCCTCTGCATAACCGAGCTCCTGCGCCTTTTTCAAAGCATCCTCATAGGAGAGGCCCTCTTCCATACGTGTCAGGATATAATTCGTCGTCCCGTTCAATATGCCTTTGATCTCGGTGATCGCACTTCCCGCAAGCGTTTCTCTGAGCAGATTGAGAAGCGGTGTCCCGCTCATGACCGTCCCCTCGAAAAGAAACTGGACACCTTTGGCCCTGGCGATTTCGACAAGGTCTTGATAAAAGAGGGCCAGAGGGCCCTTGTTCGTTGTGACCACATGGACCCCTTTGTCCAGAGCCGCCTTGATATGTGAGGTCGCCGGCTCTGCCGTTTTGATATTGGTGTAAGTCGCTTCGAGCATAACATCCGCTTCGGCATCTTTTATCATATCCAGTGCGCTCCCATCATATTTTCCTGCATCCATATCACACAACAGCTTCCCGGATCCTACCAGGTCTAGAGCTTCCGTTAACTCTACCCCGGCAGGATTCATAACACTCCCCTTCATCTCATCCGAAATGCCGACCACGACCGGCTCGAGTCCATACCTTTTGGACAACAGGTCCTTTTTCTCCACCAGGAGTTCTGCCAATCCCTGGCCGACGGTACCAAAACCCACAAAGATCAAACGCATTGCTTTCCTCCTCTAGAATAAAATTATATTTATTTTCGCCTCTTCTGTCTAATATGGAAATATCGAAAAATTCGCGATGTTTCAAATTCACATCGCTTGATTGAGAGATCAGATTGTGTAGTGAAAAAAACCGTGAGAAGGGCTGAGCGGTCATGGGACATCCCCCGAAGGGAAAGGTGAGCGAAGCCCCCAGGTCAGAGCGAAGTTTTCCCGCAGGGGAGATTGAGACGGAATTTCGTTTTCGAATCATACAATCCGATCGATGCACGGATTTGGAAATGTTATAAGTAAGGAGACTTGCATCTCCTAAGATTTTTCAATACAATTGATACCCTCGCAACGGAGAGCGGATGAGTTCTCTCCAAGAGATGTCAGGACAAAACATCTAGATGGTCCGGTCCGGTCGCATTTTTGCTAACATCAGAAAAGCCTTCCATATTTTGTTTATGCATAAAACTATCTACGATTGTTAGAATGATTCAGAAACTCAGGAGGTAAAGCATGCACTTTAAACTTCTAAACGACAAAGACCAAAAAGCCATGGCTGCTTTGATCGAGTCCTACGGAGGAGCCTCAGAAATTTCACGGACGATCGAAGAGAAAAGGGACTACACAGCCAGAAAAAAAGCCGCAGAGGAGAAGGGATTTGGAGATACTCTCGAAAAAGCCGAAGAGTATGCAAAACATTTCGCCAAGTTGGAAAATTTCATCGAAGAGAACGATATCGAGTTCACAAAGGACGGAGTCTGCACCACACAGGTCTCGGGCTTCCAGGCCGCTCCAGTCACTTTGAACTGCATGAGCAGGATTGCGGAAAGCGGAAACATTCTTTTCCCCACGGAAATGATCTCTGTGGTTCCCATGACAGAGCAGTATGTCTACAGCGGCGACCTGCTCTCCACCCTGGCTATGGCCGAAAACATCCTCGGAGCGAGCAAGTTCTGCTCGACAAACCTCATCGGAACCCCCCTCCCCGAAGAGAGGTTCGAGCGGATCGAAAAAGTGACCGGTGAAAAATTCGAGCGGAAAGATCTCGGGAACGGGATGAGTCAGCTCATCATGAAAAACATGGGAACTCCTTTTGGCAACCTCGGAGGCGTCGAAGTCGGGAACAACAATCACCTCGTCTACCTCGATGGCATCACCCGCGCTGCGATGGAGACCGGAGCGAATTTTTTCCTCAACCCCAGTTGGTCCACTATCGTCGCGGCCTGCTATTACGCCAGGGAGATCCCGAACCTCACATTCAAGATCTCCATGCTCCTCTCCACACAAAATGCCATCCAGCTCAGGATGCTCATGAACATCATCAAGGAATATCTGCGCGATGACGGGACTACACCCATCTACGAGATCAACATAGGGAACGCGGCGACAGCAGAAACCTTTATCCAATGCAGCGAAGAAATGGAGGCTTCGGGCCTTCCCACCGTCCTCCTGGCCGCTCATCTCAGGATCAATCCAGATCTGGGGATGGACAATTTCAACTGGACAGAGAGCGCTTTCCGTGTCTTAGATGCAGGAAGGGACCTGACCATCAAATACGAGAGTGACGGGACGTCACGCCCTTACGACACCATGGAAGCCTATTTCTTTGCCGATGAAGATCGCAACGAAAAGGCGGAGTTGATCGGGGACGTGATTTACCACAAGTGTATCCGGTGCGACCTGGATGCCAAGGAGATCATGAGGCGAGGGCATAAAGCACTCTTCGCCAAGATCGCCTATCAGTAGTTTTCCTGTACTCAGACCAGGAGGAATCATGGACCTAGGAATTCAGAATAAGGTGGCATTGGTGGCTGCATCCTCGAGTGGCCTTGGAAAAGCGGCCGCTCTCCAACTTTCCAGAGAGGGAACGAAAGTTGCCATATGCGCAAGAAATGAGGCCAACCTGAAAAAAGCCAGAGAAGATATCGCTGCCGAAACGGGGGGCATCGTCCAGGCCTATACGGCGGATGTCACACAGAGGGATCAGGTGAAACAGATGGTCGCAGATATCCTTTCGTCGCTCGGATCTATCGATATCCTGGTCTGTAACGCCGGAGGCCCACCGGCTGGTTTCGTGGATGATTTCTCTCCGGAAGACTATCTCAAGGCCGTAGAGCTCAACCTTATGAGCACGATCTCTCTCTGCTACGAAGCCGTCCCCCATATGAAAAAGAAAGGTTGGGGACGGATCGTTTGTGTGGTGTCTGTCTCTGCAAAACAGCCCATTCCCAACCTGGTTCTCTCGAATACAGCGAGGGCCGGAGTCCTCGGATTCGCAAAATCTCTCTCCGAGCAGGTCGCTCCCTACGGGATCACCGTCAATTCTATCTGTCCGGGGTACACACAAACGGAGAGGGTCGATGATCTCGCCCAGTCTTATGCAGATTCGGGCAAGGGGACAAAGCAGGATTTTTACGCGACAATCGCGGCGAGTATTCCGATGAACCGGATGGGCACAACAGAAGAGTTTGCCCACACAGTGGCTTTTCTGGCTTCAGAGGGGGCGGGTTACATCACCGGTGCCGCCCTGCAGGTTGACGGCGGCTACATCAAAGGATTGTTTTAGACTCAGTGGAAGGAGTAGAGGCATGAAAGACTTTTTGGACAAATGGGAGGGCACACCCTACCCGGAATTTTTGCGGGACCTGCCGGAGGTAGACATGCCCTTCACAGGGATCAGAGCATGGTTGGTCCAGAGCGACAAAACCCAGGTGGTGTTCTTCGATATAGAGGCTGTCGGCGAAGTCCCTCCCCACGCACACTGTGCCCAGTGGGGCATTGTCATCGCGGGTGAGATGAAACTGAACATCGGCGGGGACACCAGGATCTATAAAAAAGGAGATTGGTATTATATTCCCGAAGGGGTCACACATTCAGCCACATTCCTCTCGCGGGTTCAAGTGATCGACGTTTTTGCCGACCCGGATCGATATACTGCAAAATGAATACTCCGTATGAATAAATTTGAGTGAAGAGGAACAGAATGAAATATGAATTCGCCAGTTTGATGAAAGACTTCGAAGGATATGCCATAGGCAAGATGCTCCGATATCTGGGAGACCCGGGCATCATCTCCTTTGCAGGAGGATTGCCCAGCGATGAACTCTTCCCTGTGGACCTTATCCAAGCCGCCGCTGCAAAATCACTGAGCGAGAACTCGGCAAGAGTCCTTCAATACTCTCCCATTCCCGGTGAGACGGATCTGATACAGGCTGTCATCGAATACCTCAAAACAGATGATATCGACATCGGGCCTGAAAACATTATGATCACGACATCCGGGCAACACGGACTGGACCTAATCGGGCGTGCTTTACTCGATCCCCAAGATCTGATCGTGATCGATCTTCCCACTTTCGGGGGAGCCCTGGCGGCATTCGAGCTCGAGGATGCAACATACATCGCCAGAGACATCGAGGATGACGGATCCGATGTTGCCGGCCTGGACGAAGCGATCGAAGCGAGTATCAACAAAGGGAAAAAACCCAAGTTTATCTATGTCGTCCCGGATTTCCAAAATCCTTCGGGGATAACGATGAGCCTCGAGAAGAGACACACCCTGCTGGAGATGGCCAAAAGATATGAGATCCCGATCCTCGAAGATAGCCCCTATAGAGAGCTCCGGTACAGAGGAAAGCAGATCCCTTCGATATACTCATTAGACAACAACAGCGGAAATGTGATCGGTCTTTATACCTTTTCCAAAATCCTCTGCCCGGGAATCCGTGTCGGTTTCAACATCGGACCGCCCGATGTGATCAAAAAGTTTTCCTTCATCAAAGGAGCCAATATCCTCAACACCCCTAAACTCAACCAGGATATCTGCAGGACATTTTTGACCGGATACGACCTGAGATCCCATTTCCAGAGGGCAATCGCCTATTACGATGAAAAGCTGGATTTTTTCTTGAACGCGATGGAGGAGAATTTTCCGGCCGAATCGGGAGTCAAATGGACAAAACCGGAGGGGGGGCTTTTCCTCTGGATCACAACGCCCGAGACGATCAACACGCTCGATCTCTTTCACATGGCGATCGAAGAAAAGGTCGCTTTTGTGCCGGGGGAAGTGTTTTACCCGGAAGGCCTCAGAAGATACAACACCATGCGGATCAATTTTTCATACCCCACAAAATCTCAGATCCTCGAGGGAGTTAAACGGCTGAAGGCTGTCATAGAAAAACACCTGTCGCAAAAGCGCGGCGGTTGACCCTCTGAGTGTTCCGATTGGTGGTTCGAAAACGCTCTCAATTTCCCCAGCGAGGAATCCTCGCTCGGACGTGGGGGCTCCACTCACATCTCCCAAAAGGAGATGTGCCATGCCCGCTTTGCCCTTCTCACGGTTTCCTCCACCACACAACAGAAACACTCAAAGATATTATCGGTTATCTAAGACGTCACTTCTTTTGGGATGACAACCCTATCATTGAATTTTGGGTCGATTTCCTTTAGAATCTGAACAGATGAAAATAATCAAGATCCAGGGAGACCACAAGCTCCATCTAAGAGGAAAAGTCAAGATCGGCGGAGCGAAAAACGCTGTGCTTCCGGCGATCGCAGCATCGCTCCTCACCAAAGAAAAGCTCAAGCTGAGGAACGTTCCACTCGTGACCGATGTCTTCACCATCCTCACCCTCACACAGGAGCTGGGAGCTGAATACAACCTTAAAAAAAATTCTATCGCCATACAGGTCAAAAATATTCGCTCCGAAGAAGCTTCCTATGAGCTGGTGAGGGCCATGAGAGCATCCATCTTGGTGCTCGGACCACTGCTCGCCCGACAGGGCAAAGCCGTAGTCGCCCTGCCGGGAGGATGTGCGATCGGCTCGAGGCCCATAGATCTCCACATGCACGGACTGGAAAAGCTGGGCGCATCTATCAGGCTCGAGCACGGTTACATCAAAGCTGAGGCCAAGCGGCTTCAGGGGGCTGAGATCGAATTCGAAAAAAAGAGCGTCGGAGCGACAGAGAACCTGCTCATGGCTGCAGCCCTGTCACAGGGTGAAACCATCCTGAAAAACTGTGCCCTCGAGCCCGAAGTTTCCTGTCTCTGCAAACTCCTGGTCAAGATGGGAGCGAAGATCGAGGGTATCGGTGAGGAAACCATATGCGTCAAGGGCGTCAAAGAGCTGGGCGGTGCCACCCATGCGATCATACCCGACCGGATCGAGGCGGGAACGTTTCTCGTGGCCGGCGCCTTAACGCAAGGCGACGTGATCCTCACGCACATACAACCCGACCATCTCTCCAACATTATCGAACGTCTGAGATTTTCCGGTGCCAAAATCGATAAGCTGAACAACCAAACGCTCCGCGTAGTGGGGAGCCATAAGATCAGACCCCAAGACATCACGACATCTTCTTATCCCGGTTTTCCCACAGATATGCAGGCTCCGTTTACGGTGCTGATGACCCAAGCGAACGGTACGTCCATCATCACAGAAACCATATTCGACAGAAGGTTTTCCCATGTGAATGAACTCCTGCGCCTGGGCGCCAATATCGAAGTCACTGGAGACAAAGCCATCGTCAAAGGCCAAACGCTTCTTTCGGGTGCTGAAACCATTGCCACTGACCTGCGAGCCGCGGCATCGCTCGTTCTCGGAGGACTGATCGCCAAAGGGCAGACCATCATCAACGAGGCGGAACACCTCGAAAGGGGATACGAGAGGATCGAGGAAAAGCTCCGATCGCTCGGCGCAAATATCCAAAAATTCGAGGAGTGATAAGGTGAGTGAATGCATATTTTGCCAGATCGTCAACAAAAACATCCCCGCAAAAGTCGTGTATGAGGACGACAGGATCCTCGCGTTCGACGACATAAATCCCCAGGCACCCGTCCATGTTCTCATCATCCCCAAAGAACACTACGCATCTCTCGAAGACATCCCTGAAGGGAGCACGGACTTTCTCGAACACATCTTGATCAAAGCGCGGCAAGTCGCTCAGGAGAAGGGAGTCGGAGAAAGTGGATACCGGATCGTTCTGAATACTGGAACAGATTCGGGACAGGATGTCTTCCACATCCACTTTCACGTTCTGGGGGGTAGACGCATGTCCTGGCCTCCCGGCTAATTTTTGTTTTGGCATTTTGAGCGTGAATTTTTATAATAGACTCCCTTGTTGCGTGTGAAAAAGATTCACATAAGGGAAAAATCGAAAAAGATTTTTGTAATAAACACATAGAAGGAGGAAACACCATGGAAATCACATGGCTAGGACATTCTGCAATCAAAATAAAAGGGTCAAAAACCATATACATCGACCCCTTTCTCACCGGCAATCCCGCGGCATCCACCACCCCTGACGCGATCACAGAAGCCGACGTGGTGATCGTCACCCATGACCACGGAGACCATAAAGGGGATTCTTTCGATATCTGCAAAAAAACAGGCGCCACGCTTGTCTCTGTCCATGAAGTAGCCGTCCAGGCAGAGGAGCAGGGCATTCCTGCTGAGGGAATGAATATCGGGGGCACCATCGAAACGAACGGCGTTATCATTCACATGGTCCAGGCTCTTCATTCGGCGGAAAGCGGAGATCCCACGGGGGTCGTTGTGGAACTCGATGGACAAAAGCTCTACCATGCTGGGGACACGGGATTGACCTACGACATGAAGCTCATCGGTGAATTTTTCCATCCAGACCTGAGCTTTATCCCCATCGGAGACAGGTACACAATGGGTGTCGGATCCGCCACCAAGGCCGTTGAGTTCGTCCAGACAAAAAAGGTCATCCCCATCCATTACGGCACCTTCCCCATCGTCAGCGCAGACCCGGAGGAATTCAAGAGCAAAGTGGGTGACACGGCTGATGTCATCATCCTCAAGCCTGGCGAAACCTACAATCTCTGAGCTCAACGCAGAATGATTCAGGAGAAGGATGGATTATTCACGGACCAAGCTTGCAGTAACGGCGAGGCAGTGGCCCCTGAAGATGTAGTGAGCTACCTCGAAGGGGCTACAACGAAGCCGATGCTGTGAGATTGGTTCGCCTAAAAGGTAAAAGGAGCTGACATTAGAGAATTGAAGATTGATTGAAAAATGAGTGTCAGCTACTTTTATGAATAATTCAGGAGAAGGATGGATTATTCACGGACCAAGCTTGCAGTAACGGCGAGGCAGTGGCCCCTGAAGATGTAGTGAGCTACCTCGAAGGGGCTACAACGAAGCCGATGCTGTGAGATTGGTTCGCCTAAAGGGTAAAAGGAGCTGACTTTAGAGAATTGAATATTGTTTGAAAAATGAGT
>JASFEP010000092.1:0-12762 GCA_050124775.1 Candidatus Aminicenantota bacterium | reverse complement strand
ATATCGAAGCGGCAGAAGATCCCGATCCTGAAATACAAAAATATCCTTCCACGTTTATCATCGACCTCACACGATGTTGTTTTTGTGGATTCTGCGTGGAAGCCTGTCCGGAAGATGCCATTCGCATGGATACGGATGAGGTCGAGATCGCTGAGTATTCGCGGGAAGCTCTGATTTACGATCTTGACAAGCTGACCAGATGATCTCCCACATGATCCGTCTCGGACAGTTCCAAATCTTTGGGCTTAGAGACGGTTTTTTCTATCTGGATGGAGGCGCAATGTTCGGGGTTGTGCCCAAGCCTCTCTGGGTGAAGGTCTTTCCTGCCGATGAGTTGAACAGAATTCAAATGGGGCTCAACTCCATCCTCATCGAAGGGGATACAGATTTGATCCTCGTGGATACGGGCGTGGGTTCGTTGATCCCTCCCAAGTTTTACGACTATTATGCTATCGAGAGAAAACCCGATCTTTTGGAATCTCTGGCAGCCCTGAGCTTTTCGCCTGGAGATATCACTCATGTCATAAACACACACCTTCATTTCGACCACTGCGGGGGGAACACATACAAAAATGACCAGGGTGATGTTGTTCCGACCTTTCCGAATGCAAAGTATGTCATTCAAAAAGGGGAATGGGACTATGCCCTGAATCCCCACTCCAGGGACAAAACCAGCTACTTCCAGGACAATTTTATGCCCCTCCAAGAGCATAAGAAACTCCAACTCGTTGAGGGTAATGCAGAGATCGCTCGAGGTGTTTTCGTTGAGCTCATGCCCGGACATACCTCTTTTCATCAAGGAGTGAAGGTTCTCTCTGAGGAAGAAACGCTCGTTTTTTTTGGAGACATGGTACCTACGTCCGCCCATCTGGGATTGAGTTACATCGCCAGCTATGACCTTTTCCCCGTGACAACTCTCGAAACCAAGACTGTTTATTTCGAGAAAGCGGTGAAGGAAAAGTGGATTATCGCTCTCGATCACGACCCTGTCCATTATTTTGGAAGGATCAAAAAGGCCAAAGAAAAATATATATTCGAACCCCTCGGACCTTGATGTCTCCGTGTGAACGAATAAGCAATTCCACAACCGTGATGTCGAGGAATCATCTAGCGTTATTGAGTGACCGCAAGTGTGTGGCGGGTAAAAACATGAGAAGCGATGCGTGCGTCCATGATTTTGGAAATACTCATGCATGATGATCATCTTGAATTTATGCTGTGTGGATGGTATAAGAAGTTGTTATATTTGAGAAAGGTTAAATAATGAGCGAAGACAACGAAAAAATTGCCTGTCATGTCTGTAAGAAAATGATCCCCAAGGCAGCCGCTATGCATGCAGAAGGGGCCGAATATGTGTATCACTTTTGTGACACCAGCTGCCTGGCATTCTGGGAAGAGAACAAGGATAAACACAAAGCTGAAAACACGGACGTAGATAAAAATTCGGATTCTTGATCGCAATTAAACGCTTGTGAGATCTCTTCTTCCGGAATCATAATATCTTTTCTATTTAAAAATCCTTTCGCCAAAAGAACGGCTATTGCGAGGATATAACATGAAAAAAGTGGTGTGTTTTTGTGTCGGTTTTTTCCTTTTTGCGAGTGTATGGGCATTGAGTGACGTTTATGTCATAAAAAATGCACGGGTGCTGACCGTCACTCAAGGCACCTTGGAGAGAGGATCGGTCGTCATTAAAAACGGCAAGATAGACAGAGTGGAGGCCCTGTCGGATATATCCGAAAACGGCGCTCGTGTCATAGATGCCGATGGAATGTGGGTGACGCCGGGGCTTATCGATTCCCATTCTCATCTGGGACTTGGACCTAGCGGGGGGATTACAGAAGATAACGAGATGAGCGATCCCTGCACTCCCCATCTCAGGATTATCGACAGTATCCACCCGGAAGGGGTGGAACCGCATAAGGGATCCTTCAAGGATGCCGTGGCTCAAGGAGTGACCACGATCATTGCCAGGCCTGGAAGCGGAAATGTCATCGGCGGGCAGTCCGCAGCTCTCAAGCTCAATGGAAAAACAGTGGATGAGATGATCCTTGTTTTTCCCGCGGATATGAAAATGGCCATGGGAAAAAAGGGCTATTACGCATCCAAAGGGCAAATGCCCATGACAAAAATGGGAACAGCCTATGTTGTGCGAAAAGCGATGATGGACGCCGCAGACTATAAAGCCAGCTTGCTTTCGTACCAAAAAGCTAAAGAAAAGAAACCGGACACTCCACCTCCCAAAAGAAACCTCAAAAACGAGGCCATGCTCAAGGTCTTGGACAGAGAACTCCCCGTGCACATTCATGCCTCGGATGTGGATGATATCATGACAGCCGTCCGGCTCGCTGATGAGTTCGATTTCTACAGGCTTTCACTCGCCCATGCAGAGGAGTCTTATAAAGTCGCAAATGAATTAGCGAGAAGAGACATCGTTGTCGTCGTCGGTCCAAAGATGATCGTTTTTGACGATCGGGGGAAACTGATCAATCTCGCGGATTATCTTGTCGATAATGGGGTCGAAGTCAACATTATGACCGATGCCGATGTCGTCCAGCAGGAATTCTTGCGTTTTCAGGCGAGCATTGCCGTGAAATACGGGATGGACCCATTGGAGGCACTCAAAGCGATCACTATCAATCCCGCAAAACTCATCGGGATGGAGAAACGGATCGGAAGCATCGAGCCTGGAAAAGATGCGGACCTCGTTCTCTTTGATGGGGATCCCTTTGATGTTCAGACAAGCGTACAGAAAGTTTTTATCGACGGCCGTGTCATGTATGAGCTCGAGAGCAGCAAGAGAACAGCTGGAGTTGCGAGATGATAACCATGAGGACTCAACTTTTTTTCATAGCATTCATTTTGATAATACTGAACTTGGCTGTTTGGCCGGGTTCAGGAGATACTGATGACGTACTTGTTCTCGAAGCCGACCGGATCCTGACCATTAGCCATGGCAAGATCTCTGAAGGAAAGATCCTGATCCGTGAGGGAAAGATCGAAAAGGTGGGGAAGGAGTTCGAAATCCCCGAAGACGCCAAAATTATCGATTTGAAAGACAGATGGATCCTTCCCGGTTTGATCGAGTCTCACACGACATTGGGAGCCGGGTCCAGGTACGAAGGGCCCAATGCCGATGAGATTTCCGCCCCGAATACCGCACAGCTCAAGATCATCGATGCGATTAATCCCTTCAATAAGAATATTAAGTATACACGGATGGCCGGCATCACCTCGGGGATGCTCACGCCGGGAAGGCAGAATGTGATCGGTGGCCAAACGGCCGTGGTGAAATTTCGGGGTAAAACCGTCTCGGAAATGATTCTTCGGGAGCCCGCCGGTCTAAAATTTTCTCTAGGCGAAGGACCTAAGACCACCTATGGGAGTAAGGGCAGACTGCCTTCTACGCGAATGGGAAGTGCTTATCTGATCAGAAAAGCCCTGTTGGAAGCTGAAGATTATATCAGGCAGTGGGACAATTACACAAGGACAAAGGCGAAGGATAAAGAGGTTAAGCCTCCAAAAAGAGACCTCAAACTTGAACCGTTGGCCCAGGTGAGAATGGGCAAATTGACGGCTTTTTTCGAGTGCTATAGAGTGGATGATATCCTGACAGTCCTACGGATTTTAGATGAATTCAGCCTCGAAGGGGTTCTGGTGGGTTGCACGGAGGGCTACAAAGTCGCTGAAGAGATAGCCAAGAGGGAAGTGCCAGTGATCGTGAGCCCCTTTGGTGTAGGGCCCCGGCGTATGGAGACGCAAGACATCACGATCAAAAATGCTGCCATCCTGGCCTCCTCAGGAGTGAAAGTCATCATAAAAGGCGAGGAGGCTTTTGGGGTGGGCACTATCCGTGAGCTCCCTCTCCTGACTGCATTCGCTGTCAAAGGGGGCCTCGAGCGGGACCTGGCGCTTCGGGCTATCACTTTGAGTGCTGCAGAGGTTCTGGGAGTAGCAGACCGTATCGGCAGCATCGAACCCGATAAAGACGCTGACCTGGTCGTCCTTTCCGGCGACCCTTTCCACTACAGGACCTTCGTAGAAAGAGTTTATATCGATGGCAAAATGGTGTATGAAAACAACCATTAAGACTGGATATACCACCCGACAGGAATAGAATATTGGCAAAAAAAGGGAGATCGAATATGTTGATACCGACAGCGATCATGGCCGTGCTTGCGATCGCGGCTCTTTTATATGGATATGCTAAAGGCGAGGGGCAACACGTCACAGGATTGAAACTATCGCTGAAGATGACCGCAGAAATTCTGCCACTCCTGGTTTTTGCATTTATTTTGGCCGGTATGGTTCAAGTTTTACTTCCACAGGCTCAGATCAACCGATGGATCGGGGATGCATCGGGCCTCAGAGGAATACTCATCGGGACGCTAGCGGGCGGCATAACTCCAGGGGGGCCCTATGTGAGCTTGCCCCTAGCCGCAGGCCTTCTTAAAGCAGGGGCAGGATTGGGGACTATGGTTGCCTATGTGACAGCCTGGTCTCTTTGGGCGATCGCGCGTGTACCCCTGGAAGTAGGTGTCATGGGATGGAAATTTACGTTTATCCGTTTCGCCTGCACCTTCTTCTTCCCTCCCATTGCCGGACTCATCGCTCAAGTATTTTTTTCAGGAATGAAATAGTTCAGGTTGACAGGTTTGGACGTGAAAATAAAATTTCTGGGTGCAACACAGCAAGTAACGGGATCTTCCTATTTGGTGAGTGCGGGAGGACTCCAGATAATCGTCGATTGCGGATTGTATCAAGAAAGAGAATATCTCAACCGGAACTGGGAGCCGTTTCCGGTGTCTGCCTCCCGGATCGATTATATTATTCTGACACATGTGCATCTGGATCACTCCGGTCTTGTCCCCAAATTGGTAAGGGAGGGTTTTTCTGGACGGATTTTGACCACATCGGCATCGAATGAGATGCTCGAGATCGTGCTCAAGGATTCTGCTGAGATCCAGGAAGAAGATGCCGCCTACAAGAAGAAAAGACACAAAAGAGAGAAAAGGAAAGGCCCCTATCCAGAGATCCCTCTGTATACAGTAAAGGATGCGGAAAAGACGTTCCCTTTGGTAAAAAATGTGCCCTATGATGCCCTCTATCCACTGAACGACGGCGTGATGATGCGTCTCCACGATGCAGGCCATATCCTCGGTGCGGCTATGGTCGAGCTGATCATCGAAGAGAATAATAAGCGTCAAAGACTTATCTTTTCAGGCGATATCGGACAGTGGGACAAACCCCTCGTTCGTGATCCTTCAGTCTTCGAGCAGGCCGATTATGTAGTCATGGAATCCACATACGGAGACAGAAATCACGAAGACTATGGGAGTGCGGAAAATCTTCTCCGAGATGTTATTCTTGAAACCGTCAACGCTGGGGGGAACATTCTTATCCCCACTTTTGCCATCGAAAGAGCGCAAGAAGTGATGTACTGTCTGAGCCGTCTTGCTCGAAAAGACAAGATCCCTTATCTGATGATATTTCTGGACAGCCCGATGGCCGTGGATATCACTCATGTTTTTGAGCGTTATAAAAATTATCTCGATAGGGAAGCGCGGGATCTTTTTGAGAAAGGGGAATCGCCCTTCAGTTTTCCCGGATTGAGATTAGTGCATTCGGTCGCACAATCCAAAGCGATCAACTCCATTCGCGGATCCTGTGTGATCATGGCTGGATCTGGGATGTGTACGGGCGGGAGGATCAAGCATCACCTGGTCCATAATATTTCCCGGAAAGGATCCACAATTCTTTTTGTAGGATATCAAGCACACGGCACTTTAGGACGTTTGATCTTGGATGGAATGCCAGAAGTTCGGATTCATGGCACTCTGTATCCGGTTAAAATGAAAATCCGGCAGATCCAGGGTTTCTCTGCTCATGCTGACAGAGACGGCCTTTTGAAATGGCTGAGTTTTTTCAAATCGCCACCACGGCGGTTGTTCATAACACACGGCGAAAAAAATGGGGCTTTCAGCTTAGCGAAGGAGATCGAAGACAGATTCGCATGGCCTGTATCGGTCCCCGAATATCTGCAGGAATGGGATCTCGACTGACTTGGAGTTTTAAAACCTGAGAGTGAATGTCGTTTGTTCATCCGGGATGGAATAAGCGTTTATGGTCCCCTTATGCAGACGCATGATCTGGCGGGAAAAGCTCAACCCGATGCCTGAACCTCCATCCTTTGTCGAGAAGAAGGGAATGAATATCTTATCCAGATTATCTTTGGATATTCCTGGCCCATTATCTTTGACTTGAATGAGAATCCTCCCTCTATCATCCAGTCGTGCATCCAGCCGGATCTGAGGATCCTGGCTTTGATCCAGGGCCTGCAGGGCGTTCAACAGAAGGTTGATCAAAACCTGTTCGATGAGTTCCGGGTCAGCAGTCATTTCAAGGCTTTTGGGCTCCACTTCGGCCTTGAAGTCGATGCCTTTCTCCTCGATGTTTGCCTGCATCAGCTTGACGACACGATCGAAAAGCTCTTGGAGCGGGAAAATCTGGAAATTCGGCTGCGGAATAAGAGTCAGATTCCTGTACGCATCGACAAAGTGAAGCAGTCCCTGACTTCTCTTTTGAATAGTTTTGATCGCTTGGCGCATATCGTCGAGAGTCTCCTGATCGGATTCAGATTCTGAGGAGAAGCCCGAGGAGTCCTCTCCCATCAGCTCTGACATGGTGGAAGCGAGTGAGGAGATAGGCGTTATGGAGTTCATGATCTCATGGGTGAGGACGCGAATGAGCTTTTGCCACGCCTCGATCTCTGTTTTTTCCAATTCACTCTGGATATTCTGGATAGAAACAAGGGAAATATCCTCCCCGCCGAGCTTGAATTCCGTGGCATAGAGAGCAAGGTAAAGAAGTTCCCCATTATCATAGACTTTAACCAGGGATTTTTCTTTGGACCGAAGACTGATAAGCTTTTCGACCAGGTTTTTACTGAAGGGTTCCAACGCTTTTACATTTTTGAGCCTCGGGACTTTTAGAAGCCTTTTCGCAGCCGTGTTGATGAGCTCGACATCTCCATTTCTGTGGAATGCGATGAGCCCTACGCCGATGTGTTGAACAACCGTCTGCAGGTAGTGATAATGTTGCTCTTTTTCTGATCTTGCTTTGCGGAAGGCATCACAGACATCGTTGAATGCCGTCCTCAACTCGGAGAAAGATTTCCCCCGCCCGTCGTCTTTGAAGGTCTGTGCAAAATCTTCGTATTTGATCGTCTCGAAGAACCGGGATAGATCTCTGTTTGTCGTTTCGACATAGCGGATCAAAGAGTAGACCTGGTACCCGGACAAGACTGCTGTGATGAACAGAGCGGCAAAGAGTTCGGTCCGGAATAGCAGGAAAAAAAACATGCACAGAAACACACTCAGTACGAGAATTCTGGTGGCGATGTTTATTCGGAACCGTCTATAGACCATATTTTTCTAACCTGCGATAGAGTGATGTTCGGGATAATCCTAGTTCTTTGGACGCTTGGCTGATGTTTCCTCCGTGTCGGCTTAGGACTCTTCGAATAGTCGCTTTTTCCACTTCTTCGAGATTGTAAGTATCGAACACAAGCCCTTCGTCTTTGGATTCCTGGGAAGGGAAGAGAAAATCCGAGGGTTGAAGCACGGTCGTTTCACTCATAATGACAGCTCTTTCGATAGCATGCTGAAGTTCTCGGACATTGCCCGGCCAGTGGTATTTCTCCAATTTTTTCAGCGTCCCGGCGCTTATCCTCTTTTGGGGCTTATTGTATTTCTTTGAATAGACCTTTAAAAAATGATCCACCAAGAGAGAGATATCCTCCGGGCGCTCGCGCAATGCCGGGATTTGAATTTCGACGGTGTTGATCCGGTAGAGAAGGTCCTGCCTGAATTCGTTGGTCGTGACCATTTCATGAATGGGCAAATTCGTAGCACAGATAAGACGCACGTCAACAGGCGTGGATTTATTCGATCCCAGGCGAGTCACGGTCCGCGTTTCTATAACACCGAGGAGTTTTGCCTGGAGTGTCAGGGGAAGATTGCCGATCTCGTCAAGGAATAGCGTTCCTCCGGAGGCGACCTCGAACCGGCCGGCCCGGTTTTCTTTGGCATCCGTGAAGGCGCCCTTAACGTGTCCGAACAATTCGCTCTCGAAGAGTGTTTCACTCAGCGCTCCCATATCCACAGAAATAAAGACTTCTTCTGCTCTCGGAGACTGTCGGTGCAGGGCACGGGCAACGAGCTCTTTCCCTGTTCCGTTCTCTCCGAGGATCAAAACATTGGCATCCGTTTGGGCAACCTTGTTAATGCTGGCAAAGACATCCTGTATCGCTTTGCTTTTTCCGATGAAGTCATGAAAAGGCTGGTCCAGGTCAGCAATCAATTGTTTCTGTCGAGTTCGAAGATTATTCGCCTCGATACGGGATTGGCGCAGGTTCATGGCCGCCGTGAAAGTGGCCAGGAATTGCTCATTTTGCCAGGGCTTGAGAACAAAATCTGTCGCCCCCTCTTTAATGGCACGCACCGCCATTCCCACATCACCGAAGGCCGTAATAAGAACGACGACAGCGGAAGGGTCCAATTCCAATATTTTATCCAGCCAAAAGAAACCCTCCTGGCCGCTCGTAGCCCCCTTCGCAAAATTCATATCCAGGAAGATCACATCGTAGGTTTCGTTCTTGAGCATAACGGGGATGGAATTAGGGGTGCTCTCCGTATGCACGACCGCCGCATGTTGTTTCAGGAACAAACGGGCCGCTTGGAGAATGTCTTCGTCGTCATCGATGATCAGTATTTTTCCTGTCTTTTTTTTCATGGGTCTAATTCCTTATTAATAGGTCTTCACTACTAAGGGGATGCTTTCACCTAACATTTCACGACGTTTTATGCAAAATCCATGCCATGTGTCCGCTTTCGATACACTTTTCTTTTTTTTTGAGATTGAGCATCGCAAATGAACGAATATTTTTGATTTTATCAATGCCATAGTTCCTCATTGAGTTTAGAGGAAAGTGTCCGTTTTCGGACACCTTTTGTTATACCAGCGTACACTTTTTTTTGCAATACCCGACAACCTTTATTCTTTATAGTCCGTCAGATGAATATGGCATAATAATTGCAAAAAGCTGAATTGATGAATCGTTTTAAACAGGAGCAGGAATGCAGAATTTAGAGATGAAGCACTCATCGGATTCGGGAGAATAAAAATGGGAATGGACCGTAAAATCGAGAAGAAAAAGTGGCCACCAAAGAGGATCGCAGCCTATTCGGCAGTGGCAATTTTTGTTTTATTTGTTATCTATGTTTTTGTTTTTCAGTTCAGCAAATCATCTTTGAATGTAAGAAAAGAACGAATTACGATCTCCGAAGTCACTAAAGGCGCCTTTCAGGAGTTCATACCCGTCATCGGAGAAGTAATGCCCATAGATACGTACCATCTCGACGCAGTCGAAGGGGGGAGGGTCGAAGATATCTACTTGGAAGCTGGATCAGTGGTTAAAAAAGGAGATAAGATCCTTCGTTTAGGCAATACGAATCTTCTCCTCGACATTATGTGGCGAGAGGCCGAGCTCTTCCAACAGAGCAATAACTTACGGAACACGCGACTTCAGATGGAACAGTACCGCCTCACGCTCAGTCAGGAACTTGCGAATATAGACAATCAACTCCAGCAGCAGAAACGCACATACGAAAGGTACCAGGAATTGATGAAGGATAATCTGATCTCCCAGCATGAGTTTGACCTGGCGAAAGATCAGTACGAATATTTGATGAAGCGCAGATCCCTCACCATCGAGAGTCAAACCAACGAACTGAAATTCAGAGAGGCACAGATAGAAGCCTTGGAAACTTCCCTCCGGCGTATGCAGGAAAATCTGGAAGTCGTCAAACAGAAACAAGAGAATCTGACGATCAGGGCACCGATCTCCGGCCATCTCACGGCTCTGAGTGCGGAGATCGGACAGTCGAAGACTCCAGGACAGCGCATCGGACAGATCGATGTCATGGATGCCTTCAGAGTCCGGGTGCCTGTGGACGAACATTATATCGCCCGTGTGGAACAGGGAAGAGGGGGAACCTTCGATTTTGCTGGCAATACATACAATCTCTTTGTCGACAGAGTCTATCTCGAAGTCGTCGATGGAAGATTCGAGATCGATATGCTCTTTCCGGAAGAACCTCCTTCAGGGATAAGGAGGGGAATGTCGCTTCATATTCGGCTTGAAATGGGAGATGTCTCCGATGATGCCATCTTGCTCGCGAAGGGCGGATTTTTTCAGACTACAGGAGGAAATTGGGTCTATGTGCTGGATGATTCAGAAAAGATCGCCACAAAAAGGCCTATAAGGTTAGGTATGTCCAATGCTTATGTTCATGAAGTCCTGGAAGGCCTTGCACCCGGTGAAAAGGTGATCACATCGTCTTATGAAAGCTTCGGCAATCACGAACGATTGGTCCTGAAGTAGAAAATGGTTATGCAAATGATTTATACATATAATTATAAATTGTGTGTCAGTCGAAGGCCAGCGATCATTCTGGCCCATTTCGATAGGAGGAAAGCATGATTAAAACCAAAGATCTCACCAAGATCTACACAACCGAGGAGGTAGAGACAACCGCTCTAAACAACATCAACCTGGAAGTGAAAGAGGGAGAGTATGTGGCTATTATGGGACCCTCTGGGTGCGGAAAATCTACGTTGTTGAATGTGCTGGGCATGATCGATCAGCCTACCGGTGGCGGTTACTTCTTTTTTGATGAGGAAGTATCTAAATATTCCGAAAGGCAAAGGGCGAACCTGAGAAAAAACAACATCGGTTTCGTCTTCCAGAGCTTCAATCTCATCGATGAGCTGACTGTTTACGAGAATGTCGAGCTTCCCCTTCTTTATCTCGGTTATTCTTCTGCAGAGCGAAAGAAGAGAGTCTCAGAGTCTCTTGAACAGATGGAAATTATGGCTCGCAAGAATCATTTTCCCCAGCAGCTTTCAGGAGGTCAGCAACAGCGTGTCGCTGTAGCCCGGGCCGTTGTCGCTCATCCGAAGCTCATCCTGGCAGACGAGCCCACCGGTAATCTCGATTCCGCCCATGGTGAAGAAGTGATGAAGATGTTGGGAGATTTGCACGAACAAGGCACAACGATCGTTATGGTCACTCACTCGCCCGCCTATGCCGAATACAGCCATCGCATCATTCACTTGTTCGACGGCCATGTCGTTTCCGAGAATATACAAAAGGAATTCAAGATCTAGTTGCTTCTGTAGAGAAGGATAGGTAAATCTTCGGGTCGGCGATCTGAAGGCTTACGTGGTTGAGTTTTATTGGGCATGACAGGATGTGCGACAGAGAGGGAGACGCCTATGATTAAATTAAGAGATATCACCAAATTCTATTCGACGGGTTTTGTGAAAACATATGTCCTGCGGAATATCGATCTGGATGTCGAGGAAGGAGATTTCCTGACTGTTATGGGGCCTTCTGGGGCGGGGAAATCCACGCTCCTCCATATTCTCGGGATGCTGGATACACCATCGAGCGGAGAGTACACGTTTTATGATAAAGAAGTTCACAGATTGAGTGAAAAACAGCGTTCGGATATCCATAAAAACTATATCGGTTTCGTGTTTCAGGCATACCATCTGATCGATGAACTCACTGTGTATGAAAATCTAGAAACGCCGCTTCTGTACAAAAAGGTCAAAGGTTCCGAAAGAAAGGGCCTGGTCTGTGATGCCTTGGATAAATTTGGGATCGTTGCAAAAAAGGATCTCTTCCCCAATCAATTGTCAGGTGGTCAGCAGCAGAGGGTTGCTGTGGCCAGGGCCATCATAACGAGTCCAAAACTCATACTGGCTGACGAACCTACGGGGAACCTGAACAGCGCCGAAGGAAAAGACATCATGGAGATGTTCAAGGAATTGAATAATAACGGAACCACGATCATTCAGGTGACACACTCGGAGCTGAACGCGTCTTACGGCCGGAAAACGATAAATCTTTTGGATGGTTGGATCCAGAAATAACACAGTTGATATTTTCTTGAAAGAAAGCGTCAGGTTGTATGACTTGATCCCCATCAATAAGGAGAGCGAAACATGAAAAGATCGATGATGGGTCTTTGGATCATAATAATGTTGGCGAGCGGACTTGCTGGACAAGAAAAGGAGATCCCTTTATCTCTTTCAGAGTGTCTTGAGATCGCATTGAGAAACAATTTGAATGTGGCTGTTGAAGTGCTGAATCCAGAGCTTTCCAACCTGTCCGTTTCCAGAGCCAATGAGAAATTTCTGCCTCAGCTCTCCTTAGCTTATGGGAATCAGCACACGGATACTCCCGCGATCTCATGGCTGGAAGGATCGGGTTCCGTTACGGCTACGTATAAGGAATATCGAGCGCAATTCCAGCAGGAAATTCCGACAGGAGGAAATTTCAACATCAATCTCTATTCCTACGAAAACGATTCCAATGAAAAATTCCAGTACATCAACCCTCTTTACGGCAGTCGGTTGACTTTCAATTTCACCCAGCCCCTTCTCAAAAATTTCGGCTTCAAAAACAGCCGCAAGGAGATCATCGTCGCCAAGAACAATGTGGAGATCTCGGATGCCAGGTTCCAGTCCGTTTTGATGGAAACCGTCTACAATGTCGAAGAAGCCTATTTATTTCTTGCCTATTCCATTGCCAATCTCGAAGTCATGCAGCAGTCTTTGAAGCTGGCTCAAGACCTGCTGGCGAAAAACAAGAGAGAAGTCGAAGTGGGCACTCTGGCTCCGATAGAGGTCCTC
>JASFEP010000091.1:0-12826 GCA_050124775.1 Candidatus Aminicenantota bacterium | reverse complement strand
TTCCCAAGGGGCACCGTATCCGTCTGGCTGTAAATAACGCAATCTGGCCGATGATCTGGCCGACCCCCTTCGCGATGACCTCGGTACTGAGAGTGGATGGCGCCAATGCATCACATATTGTGCTTCCGGTGATGCCTCAATCCGATCGGGCGCAACCCGATTTTTTACCCCCTGCCAAGGATCCGGAATTACCCGGCTACAGTTATCTAAAGGTCGGTGATGAAAGCATTTCAGGCTATGCCGAAACCAGGAGCATCGAGCGAAATCCTCTTGTTTTTCAAACACGAGTCGTGGCCTCGGGCGCGTCCGGTTCGGTTTATCCTTGGGCGACAATCAAGTATTGGGAGGAGATCGTCCATAAAGCGCAGGACAGCGACCCTGCCAGGGCCAGTGTAACGGGTAAAACTCGTTATACGATTCAACTCGACAATCGAACAGTAACAGTGGAGGGAGACCTCACATTCACCAGTGATCGCAAGAACTTTTACTACACGTACACGCGGCGGGCGCTAGAAGATGAAAAACTCATCAGGGAAAAAATTTGGGAAGAGACCATTCCACGCGATCATCATTAGTCTTCGTCGCAGTATAGTGAAAATAACAGGTCCAAATACTGAATCGCTTGCCACAATCTATATATAAAATATTCATATCTACTTGTTGCATCCAGTATCTTCCAGATGCATATCCCCTTTCTACGCTGAATCATTATGAGAAAGAAACGATTTTCATCCGTCATTTATTGTGGAACAAAATCACATTCTAGTGCCAGGCAAGAATAGTCATGATGTTTTGACATCTTTTTGTAATATGTTATGATGTCTTTATGCGAACGACATTGACTCTTGATGAAGATGTGGCACAAAGGACAAAAAAATTGGCGGCAAAATTAAAAAAGCCCTTTAAGGTTGTTCTGAATGAAGCGCTGCGAAAGGGACTGGATCAGGTTGAAAAGCCTCAGAAACGCCGGGACTACCGGACTACTCCGCATAAAATGGGCCTTCGAGAAGGTTTGAGCATTGATAATATTCAGGACCTGCTTGCTCAAGTGGAAGGCGAAAACAGGCGATGATTCTTATTGATACAAATATCCTTCTCTATGCGGAAGATAGGCTTAGCCAACTCCATAAAGAAGCTCGGCAGTGGTTGGATAACCAACTATCCGGAGAATCACCTGTATGTCTGTGTTGGTCAATTCTGACTTCATTCATCCGGATAAGCACAAACAGGCAAATATTTATGAGGCCTTTGACCATGAGACAGGCAATCACGCGAGTCCAAAGCTGGATCGATCAGCCTTGTCTTCGTCTCATTCATCCCACGGAAAGTCATTGGCAGATTTTTCAGATAATGCTCACCGAGGGCCAGGCGAAGGCCAATCTTGTCGTGGATGCCCACTTAGCAGCGCTTGCGATTGAACACGGATGTATATTGTATTCGACTGATTCGGATTTCACCCGCTTTCCCAAGCTTAAATGGAAAAATCCCCTCAAAACAACGAGATGACCTTTTACAATCAAGCCGCTTTCGTTTTTAGCCCCTCATCTTCGATGGTCTCCACAGTTTCCTTGTAGACGACCCCACGTTTCTCCAATCCTCTACGCATATACTGGACACACTCCGGTCGTTGGCCGATGAATTCAGGTGGGGATATGCCCTTGCGATCGTAGAGGCTCTGCGCAATCATTCTCAAGGCAAGTGTCGCCGTATAACCCGTCGTCCGAGCCATCGAATGTGTATTTGTGGAGGAGTCATGACGATCCAGAAGCTCGAAGGTATAGCACAACTTCTTACCCGCTTTGTTCCCTTCAATGATAAGCCTCATAACTGTGAGGTCTTTGTCGTCTCTATTCAATTTCCATTTCGGGAATAATAGCCTTGCCGTGAGGTCGAGTGGCCGGATTTTTGCACCATTGACCGCAACCTTATTCTTGTCGAAAAAGCCTGTCTCTCTGAGTGCAGCCATTTTTTCGATATGACCGGGATAACGCAGCGTTTTTTCCTTCATGTTGGGAGCGGAAATCGTCTTGGCAAGTGTACGCAGACCATCGGTGTTGAATGCCTCCAATGTACCAACCTGGGGAAAATGGATCGGTTCCGGCTCTGAAAGCGCCGGTTTAACAACCAGTTTCCCGTTTTCAATGTATCGAGCCGGCCGGATATATTCTTCGATCACATCGATCGGCGAAAAACCCGCCTTGAATTCGTAAGGCCATTCACGAACCTCGGGTAACCCTCCGACGTAAATCAACACATTAAACGTCTCATCCAGTAACTGGTGGACATGACCAACCAGGATGTTGGACATTCCTGGGGCAACGCCACAATCAACCACAGCCGTCACGTCATTCTCTTTGGCGACGGTATCAAGCAAGAAAGGATCTTCAGAGAAAAATGAGATATCGACCACATTCTTTTTTGCTTCGATCACGGCTTCAAGTGTTTGAAAACCCATATAGCCGGGTACAGCGCTTATGACATAATCATAGGCCCTGACCAGATCTCTGACTATCTCTGCCTTGGAGAGATCGGCATAAATTGTCTTGATCGAGGGATTCCTCTTTTCTAAACTCTTGAGAGCATCTTTGTCGATATCGACGGCTGTCACTTCGAAAGCAGAAACCTTCGCAAGATCGATAGCCATAGGAGCGCCGACGAGACCCGATCCGAGAAGAATGACTTTCGTTTTCTTTTTCATTTTTTTCTCCTAGGAAGCCGTTCCATCTCTGGAACATGCAGAAAGATAATTATTAAGAAGACAAATGGAAAACAAGAAGGTAGGATTTACAGGCCGCTAAAGCGGTTCATGTAACTGAGGAGATAGAGATTATATCTCAAAAAATGGGATAAGCTTTCGAAAAGCATCATATCAACCTGTTTATTATTTTAAAGGAATGCACTTTTCATGTCAAAATTGATCAATGAGACGAAGATTGTTCGTTTTGAAGATCGATGGGCAGAATTACGGTGAACTTGCTGCCTTTGCCAGGCTCGGATTGGACGAGGATTTCGCCATTGTGCCGGGATACGACCTGATAGCTGATCGCCAAGCCAAGACCCAGTTTTACCCTTGATTGGCTCCTGGTGAATTTCAATTCGAAAAGATCCGTGAGCTTTTCGAATTCTATCCCGCATCCTGTATCCTCGATCTCTATGTAGACATGCGTTCCTGATGACCAGGTCCGGATCGTGATAGTTCCTTCACCCTCGATCGCCTGAACGGCGTTACGGATCAGGTTGAGAAAAACCTGGTTCAATTCACCTGGATAGCATTTGATTTCGGGTAATTCACCGAATTTCCTCACGACGCGGATCCGGTCCTCCATTTCTTGACGAAGCACACTCAAGGTGCTTTCGATGCCTCGATTGATATCACATGCCTGCATCGTTAATGAATCCATTCTTGCAAACTGCTTCAATCGTGTAATGAGCGTATCGAGGCGCTCGCGTGCATCACTCGAAGTCTGTAAATTGTCATGTAGAACCGAGACGGCCTTCTGCATCTCTTTTTCATTTTGCAATTCCTCCAGAGTGCCGGATCCTTTCAGCCTATCCAGGATCTTGTTCAATCCCCGCATCGAAACATCCGTTGAACTGTTCAGCGCTCCCATGGGCGAGTTGAATTCGTGAACGATACCTGCAACAAGATCGCCCAGCGAGGCCATTTTGGCAGATTGGATCAGTTGAGCTTGGGTTTCCTTCAATTCCTCGGTCCTCTCGGCTACCTGTTCTTCGAGTTTCTTCTGCTGTCTCTTCATGGCCGCAATGCGTAATTTATATCCTAGAAGAACTGATCCCAAGATAAAAAATACCATAAATATTTGAAATCCCATCCTTTTCCAGAAGGGTGGCACAACAGTTACGTGGAGAACCGCTCCTTCCTCATTCCACACTCCGCTATCATTAGTCCCTTTCACACGCAGGACATATTTCCCAGGGGGAAGATTTGTGTACGTGGCGAACCGCCTGTGCTGCGGATAATTCCACTCGGTCTCGAACCCTTCAAGTATATAGGCATATTGATTCTTTTCTGGGGCGGAAAAATCGAGCGCGACGAACTCGAAGCTTATGCTGTTTTCGCGATGACCGAGCTTGATGCTTTCACTATAGGTGATGGTTCGTTCCAGCGGCCATCTGTGGTCTGCATGCATTCCAATGGACACATTGAATAACTGAAAGTCGGTGATCACTATCGGGGGGATATGAGGATTCTCGATGATTTTTTCCGGGTAAAAGGCATTGAAGCCCTGATTCCCGCCGAAGAACATCTCACCTCCTGGGCTTTTGTAAAAAGCCCCGACAGCAAACTCTTCACCTTGAAGACCATCTTTCGTGTCATAAGATTTGCAGGTTCCGGTTTTCGGGTCGAATTTCGCCACCCCTTTGTTGGTGCTAAGCCATAAATTACCCTGTGTATCTTCCAGAATCCCATAAACCACATCGTTGGGAAGCCCATCCTCTTCGTGGTAGTGGAAAAAGATTTCTTTGTCTCGATCGAATTTATTCAATCCATTATGCGTGCCAACCCATAAAACTCCGGAACCATCCTCATGCATCGACAGGACGGAATGATCGCTTAATCTGGTTTCATCCTCCAGATCTGTTCGATACACAGTGAAACTGCCGTCTTCGGGATGAAAGCGGTTCAGGCCTTTCCTAGTCGCTACCCAGAGTATTTTTTGACTGTCTTCATAAATGGCCTGTATGGTATCGTTACTCAAACTTTGTGGATTTTGGGGATCGTGGGTGTATGCGGTGAATGTCTCGGTCCGCGGGTCGAACCGGTTCACACCATTGTCGAATGTCCCGATCCAGAGGAATCCGGCGTAATCCTCGATAATGCAACGGACCCTGTCGGAACTGAGCGAAGAAGGATCCTTTGGATTATGCCTGTAGTTTTTAAATCCGGCGATTTTTTTCTGTAAGGATAGTGAGAATATTACTTTTTCCAGACCGCCTCCGTTGGTTCCGACCCAGATAGATCCAGCCCGGTCTCCATAGATCGCATAGACCCGATCACTGCTAAGACTGCTGGGATCATCCGCAACAGGAAGATAATACGAGTAATCTCTCTTTTCTCTATCGAACACATTGAGACCCCCGCCATTTGTGCCGATCCAGATTTTTCCGTGATCATCCTCGTAAAAAGCCCTAACCTCGTTGTGATTGATTCGAGCCGGGTAGATGTTATCTTTGTGATAGTGAACGAATTTTGTTCTTTTTGGATCGAATTTGTTGAGCCAACCCATATAGGTCCCGATCCAGACGATTCCTCCACGGTCCTGATATATCGAGCGGATTTGGTTGCTGCTGATACTGTAGGGATCCTGAGCGTCAAATTGATAACAGCGAACGGCACCGATCTTATGGTCATAGCAGCTGAGCCCATTGATCGTCCCAACCCATAGATCTCCGGCTTTGTCTATAAGTAGTGCCCGAATGGATTCGCCGCATAGCGAATAACTATCCCCGATGATGGATGCAGGGGGGATGAACGTCTCGGTAGTGGGATCGAAAGCGTGCAGTCCATTGTTGGTCGCTATCCAGAGAAGACCCTTTCGATCCTGTATCATAGAGCGCACACGATTTCGGCTTTGTTCTGGAAAGTCGCCAGGATTGGGGTAGAAGCGGACAAAAGAATTTTTTTCTCGATCGAACTTGGTAAGACCGTGGAAAGTCCCGACCCACAATCTTCCCTCGGAATCCACACAAAGGGATCGGATCCTGCTGTCACTCAAGCTGTTCTTATCTGCGGAGGAGGTGTGGTACTGCTCAAACTTTCCTGTCTTTCGGTTAAGGCGGTTGAGGCCGTTATTCGTCCCTACCCAGATATCTCCGTTCGGATCCTCACACAAAGACCGAACCGAGTTATGACTCAGGCTGTCGGATTGACCGGCTTCGTTGAGATAGCGGTGGAAGCGCTCTGTTTTGGGATCTAGACTGTTCAGACCCATCTCTGTACCGATCCAAAGAACCCCATTCCGATCTTCCAATAAACACCATATCATGTTGTGACTCAGAGAATTGCTATCGTGTGGCTGTCGTTTGTAGATCTTGAAGGAGTATCCATCATAACGATTCAAACCATCGTCGGTACCGAACCAAAGAAATCCAGTCTGGTCCTGAAGGATTGCCCGAACCGTGCTTAGTGAAAGACCGGATGAGCCCGTTATTCGTTCGAATTTGGCCCCCCCGATCTGGGCGATCAGAAGAGAAGGCCCGAGGAAAAGGAAAAACAGGAAGAGAAAAAACTGCTTTTTTATTAAAACCATCGGATTTATATCATTAGGTATACCACACTCAAATTCACAAGTCCAACGGTAGCACATCGGAGGGAAATATTACCTTGTTTTCCAATAACTGAATGAAATAAATGCTATTATTCCAAGACCTAATACCACGCGAGGAACTATTAAATTCAGATCAATAGCACCAATGACATAAGAATAGACATTCGCGATACTTATAATAGTGATAACAATAATTGTAGGGATAAGAATCCACCTGCGTTCCAGCGGTTTTTTATTTGCGAAGATGAGCATTATTCCCCAAGAAAAGGCAACAGCTGCAAATAATCCCATAGGATAAACATATTCACTGACACCGGCTCTCGATGGCATCAGGATTATTATGGCATAAATAAAATCAGCGATTGCTGTTATCCAATAACTCGCTTGTAACAATTTCATATCGCTCATTTAAGTCCCTCCATTTACCTCTCTGCCTATATGGTTTTTGTTGTTTTGTTTGACTGTAACCACGACATTCCCTTTTTTTTGCCCTGTGTCGACATACCTGTGAGCTTCAGCGGTCTCTTCCAGCGCATAGGATTTGTCGATGACTGCTTTCAATTTCCCTGCCTCGATAAGCTCTTTGAGAAAAAGCAAATCTTTGGCTTTGTAATTTGCCAATCCAGTAATGACTTTCTTGCTGCTTGTCAGCGATGTCCATAATCCTCGTACCATTAAAAGCATCCGAGGATTGGCTAGAAGATAGCGCCCATTTTTATTTAACGATCTTATACACCGTAAAAACGAACTCCCCCCTACGACGTCAAAAATAACATCATAGGTTTCACCTCTTCTGGTAAAATCCTCTTTTGTGTAATCGATGACGTAATCGGCGCCTATCGATCGTATCACATCCAATTTCTCTCCTTTGTCTACTCCTGTTACTTCCGCTCCATAGTGCTTGGCAAGTTGCACCGCAAAAGTGCCAATACTCCCACCCGCCCCATTGATCAAAACCTTTTCTCCGCTCCGGATATTTGCTTTTCTGATGAAATGCAATGAATCAAGCCCGATCGGAACCGTGGCCGCTTCCTCAAAGGTCATATTGACCGGTTTGATCGCTACAGCGTATTCGGCAGGAAGACATTTATATTCGGCATAAGCGCCAAAACCGGGACCGGTCGATGCAAAAACTTGGTCCCCTGCACTAAATCTCTCCACATTTTTGCCGACGGCTTCAATCACCCCAGCCAATTCTTGCCCCAGCGTGATTATTCTCGGTCGTATAAGACCAAACGTGATGCGCAGGGGAAGCCAGAATAAAATCGGGAATTTGAACGCGCGCGCTTCACAGTCCCCTGCGGTGACTGTTGCCGCATACACTTTTATCAGGACTTCATTGTCCTTGGGAATCGGTTTTTTGACCTCCTTGAGCTGAAGAACATCCGGGGGGCCATATTTTGTCCATACAATTGCTTTCATAAGGATTTCTCCATAGTTATGACTATTTTCCCGCGATGGAGTCCTTTGCCAAAATAGCGGATAGCTTCAGGAACCTCGTTTAACGGATAACGTTTATCTATGATTGGCTTTACTTTGTCGGATTCACAAAGCTCTTTCATCAAAGCCAAATGCTTATTCGGTTTATGCACCAGTATACTCATTTTCTTGCGCGTGGTCATTGAAATCAATGCTCCCAGGACCATAACTTGGAAAATCCGAGCTGTGGCACCTCCGACCATGACATAAATTCCCTTGGGACTTAATGAACGATAGTAATCGAAAATCGAATGATGTGCTGCAAAGTCGATTATCCAGTCATAACACCGCCCCTTTTTGGTGAAATCTTCCTGAGTGTAATCGATGACGTGGTCCGCACCAATCGAACGCATGATGTCCAATTTTCCCGTGCTGTCCACACCGGTCACTTCAGCCCCGAACGATTTGGCAATCTGCACCGCAAATGTCCCTGCACCACCACCCGCACCATTGATCAAAATCTTTTGCCCAGGCTCAATCTGTCCTTTATCGCGAAAACTCTGCAGGGCAAGAACTGCTGCTTGAGGGAAGGCTGCTGCTTCCTCGAATGTCATACTGGCAGGTTTCAACACCAACGCATTTTCACGAACGCACACATATTCGGCAAAACCGCCAAATCCACACCCGGACAGATCCCCATATACCTCATTACCCGGTTGAAACTGCTTTATGTTTTTACCAAGCGCTTCAACCCTCCCTGCTATGTCACCTCCCAGTATATTGATTTTTGGTTTTAGAAGACCAAAGAACAGGCGGTTCATGAATGGTTCCCCTCTCAGGAGGCCCCAGTCCCAGTCATTCACAGATGCCGCATGAACTTTCACCAGGACTTCATCGTCCTGGGGAGTGGGTTTTTTTACGTCCTCAAGCAGAAGAACATCCGGCGGTCCGTATTTTGTGCGGACTACGGCTTTCATGAGTTTCCTCCATGATCGCTTCGATTAGCTTATTTTCAGAACCGTGTACCAAATAACATCCTGGAATGTCGCAAAATCGTAGATCTAGCTTAAAATCATCTCTGATCAATTGCAAGTTGTATCTTCGACTTCTGATTGACTTTATCTGTGCTGGAAATAAAGTATGGAAATGGGTTATAAAAGAAAGGACCTGTTCGTAACGCACTCACTCCGGTAAAAAGAGCAGCATTGAGTTCAGAAATTATCATTCAAACGAATGATCTGTCTGTGTATTATGGTGCACACCGTGGCATCAAGGGCCTCAATTTATCTGTTGAAAAGGGTGAGATCTTTGGTTTCTTGGGTCCGAACGGCGCTGGCAAAACAACCACTCTGAGAGCGATACTGGATATTATCCATCCCACAAAAGGAAGCGCAACTTTATTTGGCCTGGATAGTCAAAAAAACGGCGCAGCTATTCGTGAACGGATAAGTTATTTGCCGGGAGAACTCAGCCTGTATCCCCCCATGAAAGCGGACTATTTTCTTGATTTGCTCGGTTCCCTTCAAAAAAACGAACCGGATAAATCGTATCGCGAACTTCTTTTAGAGCGTGTCGGCCTCGATCCATCGCGAAAAATGAAGGAATATTCCCATGGGAACAAGCAAAAAATTGGCGTTGTGGCTGCCTTTATGGGAAAAAAAGATTTGATTATTTTAGATGAGCCTACGATCGGTCTGGATCCCCTTGTGCAGCAAACCGTTTTGGAATTCGTTAAGGAAGTCAGGGAAGAGGGGCGCACGGTTTTCCTTTCATCACATAATTTAAAGGAAGTCCAAACGGTTTGCGATCGGGTGGGCATTATTCAGAACGGCGAGCTGATCAAAACAGCAAAAGTAGAAACACTCATAGAACAACAACTGAAACGCCTTGAAATTAATTTTATAAAAGAACCTCCGCATGATGCTTTTGCCATTGAGGGCGTAAATGAAATCAGTCGTGATGGAAATCTGGTAAAGTTCGAACTCAAGCGAGGCTTAGACATACTGATGGAAAAAGCCGCTCATTATGGGATAAAGGGCATCGAGACAAAATCTGTATCCTTGGAGGAGATATTTCTTTCCTTTTATGACCCTGAAAACAACGGAAACAAAAATGATTAACCTGCTGATCCATGAAATAAGATCCCGTTGGATAGCGATCCTCGTTTGGGGTTTTGGCCTGATTCTTTACGGAGGCGTATACATATCCATATTCGACGGAATGTATGAACAAATGACTGTGTTTAAGGATCTTCCTATTTACAAGATAGTAGGTATGCATCTTGAATCCGTCGAGGGCTATATTGCCTCCGTTGTATTAGCATATATCTCTGTCCTTGTCGGAATTTATTGTATCGTCACAAGCACGTCGACTTTGGCCGGAGAAGAAGACAGTGGGACTCTTGAGCTAATGGTGGCGATGCCGCTCAGCCGTTGGCAAATAATGACCGCAAAGGCTGTCGCTCTTTCATTTGCCGTTTTATTAATATTGATTATCGCTGCTTTGGGAAACGCAGTTCTCCTTGAAGTCATAAGATTCAGCACGCCTATAAATGTAACACCATTCAGCCTTTTTATCGCTCTAGTCAGCAGTCTGCCTCTTGCTGTGGGATTAATAACGATAGGCCTTTTTCTTGGAGCGATTCTTCCAAATCGCCGAACAGCCATTGTGGTAATGACTGTATATTTCATAGCCAGCTATTTTGGAGAAAATTTAGCGGGAGTGGTCAATTCATTGAGGCCTATAGGATATTTTTCTCTCTTCAATTACTACAATACAACTGCAACGATTTTTTCAAACGGACCCCAATTATCGGATATGATGATTCTACTAGGAATAGCGGCGGTGTTTTACGCTTTGGCCTTGATCTGCTTCCGCAGACGCAACATCACTGTAGGGGCCTGGCCCTGGCAGCGAGGAAAGATCGCAGATTAGGAAAAGATTGATGTTGGCAAACAGGAAAGATTTGAAAACCATTTAAAAATTAGAGAGGAGGGATAGGATGAATACAATGAGAAGAATGACTGGTTCTTTCTTTATTCTTATGCTGTTTATGTTTTTAAACCCCACACCAGCAGCGGCCAGTGAGGCGCCAGAAGCGGATAGAGTATACGTCAATGGGAAAATTTATACTGTCGATGACGAATTCAGCACAGCTTCTGCTTTTGCGGTGAAAGACGGAAAGTTCGTCTACGTGGGTGATGGTGAGGGAGTCAAGGCATTTATTGGCCCTCTCACATTCGTTTTCGACCTGGAAGGCAAAACCGTGATCCCCGGTTTACACGACGCCCATGTCCACATCAGGTACGGGGAAAGAGAACTGTATCCGCGAGTTCCGGACATCAGGCCTAGGATCGGTGAGTGGGCCTCTGTCGAGCGGATGCAGGAAGTGATAAAGCGCTGCCTGGCTACTGGAGAGGGAATGCGTCCGGGACCGGAGCCGCGGTGGTTGGTATTAAGTGGCTGGATGTCGGATGTTTGGGATCCGCCCGTATTCCGGAAGGAGCTTATCGATGCCGTAGCCCCTGATACTCCCGTTTTTTTAATCCGGTACACACATGGGAGCGCGGCCAACAGCAAAGCCCTCGAACTTGCCGGTATCACCCGCGACACTCCAGATCCTGAGGGTGGCCATATAAAGAAAGACGAAAACGGGGAACCCACAGGTGAATTCGTGGAGAGGGCCCCTGCACAATTAACGAAGCTTATTCCCCCCTTGCCACCGATGACCGATTATGAAATAAGCCGCAACCTCGTCGAGGGAACGCAATTGGCCATAGCAGGTGGACTGACCACTATCCATGGGGCCAGCATGACGGGCTATGACGAAGTTCAACGACGCATCAAACTTTACGACGTGGGTTTGCTCAGGATACGGATCAACGAGATGGTCCGGGAGAGTGCGGCGAAAAAGCTGGGCAAACCGTTAAACCATAATAACGAATACTTCGTCCGTTCGGTCAAGGCTTTTGCAGATGGTGCTCTAGGATCAAGAGGTGCGCTTTTCCTCAAGGAGTACAGCGACTATCCTGGTTATTTTGGAGAAGCGAGACAAAGTGAAGACCAAATCGCAAAATCCGCGACCGAGCTTCTGAAGATCGGTTTCAACATGAGGATCCATTGTATCGGTGATGGGGCTAATCGCACTGCCATCAATGCCTATGAAAGGGCCCTCAAAGCAACTGGAATAGATGGCGAAAAAGCCAGGTTCGCACTCGAACACTGTCAGGTGCTTACCGCTGAAGATGTCCCGAGACTTGCCGAGCTGGGAATTGTGGCTTCCATGCAGCCCCTTCATGCGACCGAGGACATGCACTTTGCCGAAGCCAGGATCGGGCCAGAGCGTCTGAAGTATGCCTATATTTGGAGTGCCTTGTTGGATCTTGGTGTCGTGGTGGCAACGGGGACAGATTATTCCGTTTCACCCTTCAATCCCTTTTACACCCTGCATGCTGCGGTCACGAGACAGGATAGGAATAACAACCCTTTGGGCGGATGGATCCCGGAACAGGCCATGACGAGAGAAGAGGCTTTAAGGGCAGCAACCATGGGTGGTGCTTATGTGATGTTCGCGGAAGACATCTTGGGGTCCATCGAGGTGGGGAAGCTTGCGGATTTCGTAGTCATTCCTGTGAATTACATGACCGTCCCGGCCGAGGACATCTGGAAGATCGAGCCGGAAATGACCGTTATCGGGGGTGAGGTCGTCTACACAAGGCCCGTGAAAGTGCAAAAATAATTCACGATAGACATTTAACAGCCCTGAAATTAATATAATAGTATTCTTATGTTAAAAAAGGGGAGAGGACTCCTTTATGAGTTACTGTCTTAACAAGGTTCTAAGCTCTACTATTGTTTGGATAAGGATTCAATAAATTACAAGGCGGAGGTTTTTCACATGAAAAAAGTATTATTGACTTTGGTATGTGGATTTATTTTGATTTTGGCGATGAACGATGCCCCGGCAGCACTCTCCGATGAAGCACAAATGATGGATCAGTGGCGTACAGATAAGTACGAACTCACTCTCTTACACCATGAATTTTCCGGGGAAATGTACTTTCCCTCTACACCGGTCGTTCAGGGCCTGTATATTGAGTTTACTTCTATGCTGGGAT
>JASFEP010000090.1:0-12889 GCA_050124775.1 Candidatus Aminicenantota bacterium | reverse complement strand
GTTCTCGAAAAGGCCAACATGGAAGTGGGCCCCGAGGCTCTCAAAGTGCAGGCCAAAGCATTGGCAGCGATCGGCGAGCTCTATGTTAAGAGTGACGACATTCAAAAAGCCCGTGAATATTTCACTCAATCCCTCGAACGTAACCCTCAGGACGAAATCTTGGCGTACAATGTGGGTGAGATCCTTTTCTCCAACGCAAAAATGGATGAAGCTCTCGAGTACTTCACAATGGCCGTAAACATAAAACCCGATTGGCCCGATGCCTTTTTAAAACTGGGTTACGTGTATCTCAATAAAACGGAGTATGACAAAGCCAAAGAGAATTTCAACAAGTTCCTGGAGCTGGACCCCGATCATCCCCAAGCCCAGAGTGTGAGAGGCATCCTCGACTACCTCGAAAAAATGTAACCATCTTTCTTTAATCAACCCCCTCCACAAATCCACACTTCTAAGTGGCCTGGCTGATTCAAGAGTCGAGGCCAACCCACCCCATCCATCTTTTATGAATACTCCAGGAAGAAGATGGATCATTCACGGACCGAGGTCGCAGCAAAGGCGAGGCAGTGGCCCCTGAAGATGTAGTAAACTACCTCGAAGGGGCCACAACGAAGGCTTTGTTGTGAGATCGGCTCGCCGAAGGTAAAAAATGCTGACAATAAGATGAAGATTCTTCCTTAATGAAAGGTTTATTGATAAAAGTTTGTTGGCATCTTTTATGAATAATCCATCTAAAAAAAAGCCCCCCCTCCCGCATTCGGGAGGGAGGGCTTTGAGCGTCTACTTTAACGTTATCTGCAGCTTAGAAGATGAACTTGACTCCGAAACGTACGTCGATCCCGTCTGTGTAGGTGTAGGGTTTCAGGTAACGAGGATCGAGCTGAACACCTGCATTGGCAACCTCTGTTTTGTACTCGTAACCAGCCAGCAACTCTTCGTCAGACAGATGGATTCCCTGCCTGTTGTAGTAGGGATATTTTCTCATCGCGATCTCCTGACCGAACAGGTTGGAGATGTTGGCGTTGAGTTGGATCGCATACCTTCCACCGAGACTGAGGTTGTACTCCGCATAGAGGTCGGTCCTCGACAGCATAGATGTCCTGCCCTGGTCGAAACGTCCCACAGGATAATAACCCTGCATGCTGTTCAAACTCAACATCGTGCTCACCGGAGTTCCGCTCATCAGATAGGAATAGAATCCTAACGTAAGACCGAAATCCCAGGTGTAGCTTCCATAGAGCTTGAACTGATGGGGTCGATCCGTGGGCAGCTGGCCCGTGGACTCATTCAGATTCTGGTCGCGGTGCAGGAACCAGCCATCAAAATATCTCTCCACGTTGGGAGAATGACGGCCGAACTCATCAGAACTGGCCAAACCTGAGAAGTTCCCCCACAGATTGCTGTAGGTGTAGTGGAATCCCGCCATCCAGTTGTTGCTGAACCGCTTGTCGATCCCCACATTCACCGAGTGGTATCTCCTCTTGGCTTTCGGGCATTCCGGCCAGGCGTTGGCCGCGTACAGCTCGTTGATCCAGTCGGAACCCGGGTTGCCGTTGAAGTACTTCTCGCCTTCAGGCGTCTGAATCCCGATGTCTTCGATCGCCCACCGGATGTTGCTGTAGAGGTAGCGTACAGTCAAAGACACGTCCTCTCCAAGCTTCCTCTGAAGTCCCAGAGAGATTTCGTTCTTGCTGTAGGGCTCCATATCCGGCTGGGTGGTGTCGAAGGAGGGAATCCGCCAGTTGAGGCTCTCGATGTAGACAAAATCAGGCGCAAGGTTCAGATCGGGGTGGGTCGTCTGCCCGTATCTCCAATCCAGTGTCCTGATATCATAGTAGTGAGAGATCCACTTGAATCCACCATAGGAACCGTTGGCCATCGATAGCTTCATGACGTCATAGTAGAGTCCGTAACTTCCGAAGACCTTTGTGCTGTTGTCACCGAAAAGATCCCACGCAAATCCCACACGAGGGGCGATCTTGTCGCCGAATCCGAATTTGATCGGAGCTTCTTGGTATTCGGGAAGATCGCTGAAGGACGGGATGTTCTCCCTTTCGGCACGGATTCCGAAGTTCAAGGTGATCTTGTTGTTGATGGTCCAGCTATCCTGCAGGAATATGGCATAACGGTCGCTGTGAATATCCGCGATCGAGCCAAAAGGCTGCCTGGCATGCAGATAGCCGTACTGTGTGGGATAAGTCACGGCATTCACCGGAGAGATGTAGTCCAATCCCCAGTACCACCTGTTGTAGACATAGGGATAGGCGTCATCCACATCCTGGGCGATACGCACATACTGAAAACCGGCCTTCCACACATGCTCACCCGCGAGGTCGACAAACAGAGTCGCATCGAAGTTAGCTCCATAGCGCTTCTGGATGTCTTTTCGGGTCTGGTAGCCATCTGTGTAGCTATAGTTGTACCAGCCGGATGCATGCTCTTCCGGCGCACCGATTCCGATGTTAGATCTCAGGAAAAAGTGGCGTGGACCGGTAGGTCCTACGAGCTGCTTCGTGTCGATTTTGAAATAACCGCCGTTCAAGCCGACGAACAGATTATCGGACACGATCCAGTCGATCCGTCCACCCCAGGTCTCACCGGGATAGTTGAAACCGTAGATGGGATAGTCGTATTCCTCCGGAGTTGCTCCTGTGCCATCCTGATCCATCAAAGCGCCTTTCCACTTGTAGTAATCGTTGATGTAGCTGGCGCTGATCCGGATTCCGCCGAACAGAGCGGTCAGCTTGGCCTGGCCGAAGTAACTCGTCTGTTTCTGGTTTGTGGTGTAGCTGTTGCCGTCGGCAATGAGCTCGACGGTCCTGTCTGTGCTGGTGAACCGGGGCATGAAGCTCGCAAAGAACCACAGCCTGTCCTTAAAAATATATCCACCGAGCCCCAGACCGACCTCGTACTGAGTCCAAGAATCCTCAGGATAGTCGATGTACTCTGCGGTCACATCGTCTATAGGGTTGATCCGCAGGTTCTTCACATCAGGGTTAGCCTGGAAAGCGCTCCCTCTCATGTATCCGGTGATCTCTCCGTGGAACTCGTTTCCGCCGGAGCGAGTGATGACGTTGATAACGCCACCCATCGATCCCCCATGCTCGGCTTCGTACCCGGATGACTTAACCTGGACCTCTTCGACGAACTCCATGAGCACGCGCTGAGAGGACAATCCGGTGTACATGCTGGTGGTGTCCATGCCGTCGACAAAATACATGTTCTCTGAACTGGAAGCACCGTCCATCATCGTACCGCCACCGACGTTCTCATCGTTCACTCCGGCAGTCATGTTGACGACCGAGGTGAAATCCCTCCCCTTGGGGAGTTTGGCGATCATCTCTTTTCCGTAGTTTGTGGTCGTGCCGCTCTTTTTGATGTCAACGACAGGGGATTCACCGATGACGGTCACTTCCTCTTCCATGGTCGCCTGGGCAATGGTGACTTCAAGGTTGAAGGTTCGTCCCAAACGAACGAGGATTCCTTCACGGATCAGTGTCTGAAATCCGGGAAGGCGGAAGGTGACCTGGTAGGTTCCGGGTGTGAGACCGATCAAGCGGAAACGGCCGACTTCGTCTGTGATGGCTGTGGCCACACCAGGCTGCGCCGGGCTGCGTGCTTCAATGGTCACGCCGGGAAGAAAGGCACCATCGGTATCTGTAACAGTTCCAACGAGAACTCCCGTCTGTTCTTGAGCAGTAACAAGGCCTGCGCTCAGTATCAAAAGCGCTGCAAAAATGAAAAAAAGCCTTTTCATTCATTCCTCCTTTTTAACCCCAAATTGATTTGAGGTTAAAGCCCATAACCTTGGGAACATTAATCCGTTCCCCCCAAATCCATAATTTTCGCCTTATCTGTTATTCCACCTCCTTGAATAGACATATTTTTCTTTCTCAATTCTATTAAAGCAAAATCTATGCCAATATGAGAAAATCTTAACTCTTTTATTTTCAATAAGATAATATTTGTCCAAAGGTCATAGAATCCAATTTTTTGGTTTATGTCCAAAAAATTGGAGATAACACCAAAAAATATACCCTTCATTATCGGCATTTTCCGTTGATATTTTGGTAGGCCTAGGAAGAAAGGAACTTTTTAGGAAATCTTTGAACGGGCGATCGGAGTGCGATTCTCCAGCCTAATCTTTCTCCAGGGATTTGAGGATGGCTTTTTTGAATTCGGGATTCACTTCAGCCCCGTTCTCTTCAGCTTGGTTCAAGTAGTTCATGGCTTTCTGGTATTGCTTGACCTGGAAATAGAGAGCGGCAAGGTTGTTGTAGGAATCCCCATGGGTGGGATCAATCTTTATGGCCTCCTGATATTGATCATGAGCCTCTTGGAACTTCTTCATCTTGAAAAAGATGTTGCCGTTCACATAACAATATTCCGCAGGGATCTCATCCTCCGATGGGAGCGGAAGGCTCAACTGGATATCTAAGTTTTCGATCTGCTTCTTTATTTCATCGATTTTGGTCTCGAGCCTTTTTTTCTTGTCCTCACCTTCTTCCCCGACTTCCGATGACTGGGGCAGGCTGAGGATTTGTTCCTCCAATTTTCCGCGCCTTTCCTCCAGATCTTGCTTCTTCTCCTCCAGGTTTTGTTTGCTCAACTTCGCCATTTCAATTTTCATCTTTGCAGTGAATTCATAATTGGTCTTGGCATTTTGTACATATTTTAAAGCATCATCCAGATTTCCCTCTTTGTAGGAGATCTGAGACAGAAAAAAAAGTGCGTCGGCATGCTCGGGAAGCTTTTCCAGGATCTTCGTGAACTCCTTCTTCGCCTTTTTGTAATCCTCTCGGGCATAATACATCTTTCCCTTTTCATAATTTTTGTTCAAGGATTTGTATTTTTTAAACAGCTCCGTTTCCTGGCTCGCCAGGTCCTCCTGACCGAAGCTCAAAAGACCGAAAAAAAACACGGTGATAACAAGGTGAGAGAGGAATAGCCAGTATTTTTTTCTCATGTTCTCCTCCAAAAATTTGGAATCATGGATTTACCTCAGTAGAATCCGTCCACAGGTATTTTAATGGAATATCCTATTCTTTTTTAGCCTTTTTATCAAATCTTTATGACGTCCCCTCCAGTCAGCCGACTGAATATAGTCCGGGACATGGTCCCTCCTCAGGGTCTTTATACGACAGTATCACCGCCCGGGAAATACTTTCGGAAAAGCGGAGGACATTTCCACGAAGGCATAAAATTTGACATTTATGTCTGTGACGTATACATTTGAGTCAAAGGGTATCATGGAGGGAGAAATGGCGAAAGCAACAAAGCTTCTTTCACTTATCGCATTATCCGTTTGCCTTCTAACCGGAACCGCCCAATCCACGCAGGATGACACCGAAGCCATCCTTAACAATTCAGAGTGGGCTGTCGTAACGCTTATTGTCTACGATTCTTCAAAAAAAGAAATTGCGCGCGGCAAGGGCGTTATCGTTTCGCCTGAGGGATATGTCCTGACCAATTACCACCTCGTCTGCGAGGGAAATTCGGCAAAAGTGGAGATTCCTAAACGGACCAAAAACATTAAAAAAGTGGAATGGGAGAACGTTTTTGCTCCCAGTGTCGACATGGAACGCGACACCGGAGAGAAAAAGAAAATACCCAGGGGAAAAGAAGAAGACGTGGAAGGCATCGTTGCCGTTGACAAAGCCATGAATTTTGCGCTGCTCAAAATAAAAGGAAGAGGCTATCCCTCAGCTCCCATCTCGACATCGGATCATTTTTCTATCGGTGACAAATCTATGGTCGTGATCGATGCCCAATCCATCTCGGAGGGGAGCATCACCAATATCGGCGACCTTTCGGGTACAAAAAAGATCGCTCAGATCAGCATCACTTTCCCTGAAGACATGACAGGCTCTCCCATCTTCGATCCTGAAGGAAAACTCACCGGTGTTGCCTTCAGTTTCGGAGAAGTCTCGAATCTTGTCTTTCCCGCGTCCTACGCCCTCGCCCTCACAGAAAATAAGAAGGTTACAGACCTCTCGAAGTATGACCACGAGAATTATTTTGCGACACCCGAAGGTCTCTATATCAAAGGATTGGCCTACTCCTTAGTTGACAACTACGCAAACGCACTCGGACTCATAGAGGAATCCGTGCGGCTCCAGCCCAACAATCCCGAAGCGCTTACACAGCTCGGGCATGTCTACAGCAAGATGAATCAGTATGAGAAAGCCGTAGATGCCTACACGCAATCTTTGAGCCTCGACCCGGATAACTACCGAACCTCCTATGGGCTGGGGATCGCCTATATAAGACTCCGTCAATTCCAGGAGGCCATTCCTCCGCTCCAGCAGTGCACACGATCGAACCCCAATTTTCCGGACGGGTATTACAACCTAGGCCTCGCCTATCAATCGTTGGATCAGCTGGAAAATGCCGCACAAGCCTTTGAAGAATTCGTGAAGATCAATCCCGGTCCGGCCTGGACAGGACTCAATCAACTGGGTTCCATCTACATGAAGATGGAGCAGTATGACAAAGCCATAGCCGCCTTCGAAGAAGTCGTAAAGACCAACTCTCAGGACCTCAAGGCCAATTACAGTCTCGCCTATGCCTATGACATGTCGGGCCAGTTCGAAAAGGCAGCTCCTCTGTACAGGAAACTCATGCAACTCAATCCCAAAGATGCCAAATCCTACCACAACATGCTCTTTCGCCTTTACGATAAAGCGGGAGACTACGAGAATGCCATTATAGTCAGCCAGGAAATCGTGGATCTGGCTCCGGAGGAAGCGCAAAATCACTACAATCTTGGCTATGCTTATCTGAAAAATGAAGACCTTGCAAACGCGCTGGCAGCCTTTCAGAAAGCTCTGGAGCTCAACCCGAACTTCGATGTGGCCTACTCACAGATAGGATTCGTTCACTTCAAGATGAAACAGTACCAGGAAGCCATCGATGCGCTGAGCAAGTTCACAGAACTCAGGCCCGATAATCCCGATGCCTTTTATCTCATCGGCACGAGCTATCTTCAGCTCAAAAAGTATGAACAGGCCATTCAACCGTTGGAGAAATGTATCGAGCTCAAACAAGACCATGCCTACGCCCACTACAACCTCGGGATCACCTACTATGTCCTCAAGGATAAATTCAGCGCCAACATGAAAGTGGATGTCCTGCAGAGGCTCAATCCGGAGCTGGCTGTCAAACTGAGAAATATCATCAGCCGCTGAAGAAGAGATAGGAGGTCGCGAAATCCAGGCACAAAAAAGGCTAAATCCGAACATAAGGATTTAGCCCTTAGTTTAAATGCAGGAATAGCTCTTTAATTAAGTATTACCATCCCCTTCTTAAGAGGTCATCGCCTGTCCATTCCAGTTCTGCCGTTCCGGAATTGTAAGACTGTGCTGTAACTTCGACATTTGTGGTTAACAGAGCTGTTCCCCCCGGGTCGGCAGCATCGTCAACGTAAATGGAAAAGATGTGTCCGATTCTGTGGGCCAGAATTGTCGACTCGATGCTCGATCCTGGCTCCACACGGTTGCTGTCCGCAGGCTGTTCTGTCTCGAAATACACATGCACCGCTCTCGTGTCCGAATTCCGAATGGTCACCACGATATTTCTGGATTCGGGAGTATCTGCACCGCTTTCGCTGCTGCAAGAATTGAAAGTGACAATTAACAAGAGAATACACAGGGGAAGAAAGAACTTCGAAATTTTCATGCCATCCTCCTACAAAATTCTTATATCACGGAAAAAAGCAGTTGTCAACGCGGCTGGACATATTTTTTACTCGAGCTATTAAGGCCGTCTGTTCAACAGATCACCACCCCACGGGTATGATCGCTCTGCCTGTCCAATGGAGTTCTGCAGTCCTAGACTCCCAGGCTGTCTGCGTGACTCGGACATCCCGGGAATAAGAAGGAAGACTTCCGGGCTTATCCTGGGCCACATAGACGGTGACCGTGTGTCCTAGGCGGGGCGCAAAAACCATCGCAATAATGCTCTCTTTGGGCAACACAAGGTTCTCATCGCTGGGTTCCCCGCCGCCGATAAAGATGTGCACCGCTGTATCTGCTTGGAGGTTTTTGATGGTCACCGTAATCGTCCGGGGATTCGGAGTGCCAGTCGTGCTGTCGCTCCCGCACGCAAAAAACATAAGACACCCGATCGATAAAGAACAAACAAAAAGGAATCGATAATATTGCATCTCACGTCGTTCGGTCAAAATAAAAAGACAAAATTTTACATGAAATACAAAAAAATTGCATTAATCTTTTCTTTTTCTTGAAATGGAAAATTTAATTCGATACACTTAAATCTCCTTTCATGAAATATGTCGCCGACCTGCACATTCACTCCAAATATTCAAGGGCGACCTCCCGAAATATGACGCTGGACTCCCTCGCCCACTGGGCCAAGGTGAAGGGAATCTCCCTGATGGCTACGGGTGATTTCACTCATCCCGAGTGGCTTTTTCTGGCCAAAGAAAAACTGATCCCTGAGGGGAACGGTTTTTTCAAACTCAAGCACATCATCCCACCCGACAACGACTACCTGCAATCCTTCTCCGTGTCCCCCAATAATGTCTCTTTTGTCCTCTCCACAGAAATCAGCTTCATCTACTCTAAAAACGGACGCGTTCGAAAGATCCACATTCTCCTCCTGGCTCCGGATTTTGAATCCATCGAAAAGATCAACGCCCGGCTCTCTGGGATCGGAAACCTCCGCTCCGACGGGCGTCCTATCCTGGGTTTGGATGCCAGGGACTTCGTCAAGATCGTCACCCAACTCTGCCCCCGCTGCGTGGTGATCCCCGCCCATATCTGGACACCCTGGTTCTCTCTTTTTGGTGCAAACTCGGGATTCGACGTCATCGAAGAATGCTTCGAGGAGATGACACCCCACATCTTCGCTTTAGAAACAGGTCTCTCTTCCGATCCCGCCATGAACTGGCGCCTCTCTCAACTGGACAAATACTCGCTCATCTCCAACTCAGATGCACACTCTCCATCCCGGATCGGACGAGAAGCCAATGTTTTCGATGCGGATTTCAGCTATGAGGGTCTCGTTCAGGCAATAAAGCGGAAAGACCCTGAAGAATTCCTCTATACGATTGAATTTTTTCCTGAGGAAGGAAAGTATCATTACGACGGACACAGAAATTGCGGTGTCGTTTTTTCACCCGAAGAAACGACTCGGCACAAGGGCATCTGCCCTCAGTGCGGCAAAAAATTGACCATCGGTGTAATGCATAGGGTGGCAGAGCTCGCGGACAGGGATCCGGGCGAGATCCCGCCCATGAGGGTCCCCTACAAAAACCTGATCCCCCTGAATGAGATCATAGCCCAAGCCATCGGGAAGACCCCCGCATGCAAAAGCGTCTGGGACATCTATTTCAGGTATATCCACGAATTCGGGGACGAGCAAACCATACTCACAGAAGTCCCCATCTCCCAATTGATGCAGTTGAATTCCGAAAAGATCGCCCTCGGGATCGAACGCATGAGACAGGGGCAGGTAAAGATCATCCCCGGCCATGACGGGACCTACGGAATCATCAACCTCTTCGATGAGGATACGCCTGAGGCTGCTGACGCCTGTCAACTCAAGCTATTCTAATCTGGATTATTCACAAAGAATTATCGATAGCAATGATCGTAAACATGATTTGCACATACTCCCATACTTCTCTTACGCAATCTCTCATTTGAATCCCATTTTGAACGCTGTCGATACTCCTCAATTTTGTGGTAAAATAGATTTCTTTTAAGATCGGGCCTTACTTCATGAAACTGAACTTCACAGATAACGATTTCATCGAACATCTACGGTTAATCGGGCTCGCTGTGCTAGTGGGTTTCGTTGCGGGACTGGCATCCATTCTATTCAAACACATGATCCAATTTTTCCAGGACTTCTTTTGGCGGGCACCCAACATCATCGAAGCCGTTCGAACACAACCCTGGTATGTATCCCTGCTCATACCGGCAGCAGGTGGATTGCTCATCGGACCTCTGATATACTACGGCGCCAGAGAAGCCAAGGGACACGGAGTGCCAGAGATCATGGAATCTTTGATATTCCGAGGGGGGAAAATTCGCAACCAGGTGGCTCTCGTCAAAGGACTTGCCTCGTCGATCTGTATCGGTTCCGGGGGCTCGAGTGGCCGGGAAGGACCTATCGTGCAAATCAGTTCCAGCTTGGCCTCGACGATCGGTCAGCTCTTCCGGATCAGAGAAAAGGGAATGCGGACGCTCGTGGCAGCCGGTGCAGGCGCAGGTATCGGTGCGACATTTAACGCCCCTATCGCAGGAGCGCTTTTTGCCGTGGAGGTCATCCTCGGTGAATTCGGGGTTTTTGCCTTCAGCCCGATCATCGTAGCGTCTGTCATCGCCACCCTCACATCCCGATTCATAGCCGGAGACTTCGCTGCCTTCACGGTTCCCGAATACACGCTGAGCAGCATCTGGGAAATCGGCCCCTATATTCTTTTGGGGATCGTGTGCGGCATCGTAGCCATACTGTTCATCGAAATTCTCTATTTTTTCGAGGATAAATTCGACAAACTCCGGCTCCCGCCCGTCCTCAAACCCGCCTTAGGAGGGATCTTGGTCGGTGCGATCGGTCTGGGATTTCCCCAGGTCTTAGGCGTGAGTTATGAAGCCATGGATGCCGGACTTCTCGGCCAATTGGGGATCTGGTTGGCGTTCGTTCTTGTGTTCGCCAAGATCCTCTCTACTTCGTTGACCCTTGGTTCGGGAGGATCCGGAGGCATCTTCGCGCCCTCGCTCTTCCTGGGCGCCATGACAGGAAACGTCGTCGGTTCATTCTTCCGAAATGCGTTTCCGAATTCGATGTCGTCGCCGGGGGCTTTTTCACTCGTGGGGATGGGCGCGGTCGTGGCCGGAGCCACTCACGCTCCGATCACAGCCATCATCATCATCTTCGAGCTCACCGACGATTACAAGATCATCCTCCCTCTGATGCTATCCTGTATCATCGCCTCCTTCATAACAGTGGGCATACACAGGGATTCCATTTATACCATGAAACTCCGCCGAAGGGGCATCTTTTTCAAAGAAGGCCGAGAGGTGAATATTTTGAGATCCCTCCGTGTCAAGGATTTTATCAGCCATGATTATCAAAAATTTTTAAACACCGAGCATGTGGGCAGGATCGTTGATCAGGCGATCGGCGGGAAGCACCATGCCTTTCAGATCGTGGATTCCCAAAACGACTATGTCGGTTGTTTTGCGCTCAACCAACTGAAAAAGCTCGTTCTCCAGAAAGATCTTCTGGATTCTCTTGTTATCGCCGAAGATATCGCGGTTCCCGGGATCCAGCTGGACTATGAGGACGATATGGAGAAGGCCATGCACATCTTCGGACGTGAAGATGTGGCTGAGATCCCTGTTCTCGAAGGGAAGAAATTCAAAGGAGTCGTTAAAAGGAAAGACGCCATCGAGGCCTACAATCATGAGATCATAAAAAGAGAGGCGGCATCCGGACTCGTCCAAAAATTGAAGTTCACCCAACCCAACAAAACCTACGATCTGAGCGCCGGATACAAGATCATGGAAATCGAAGCTCCCTCGGCTTTCCAGAATAAAAGCCTGAAGGAGCTCAACCTCAAAGCCCTTCACAGGATAGATGTCCTGCTCATCAAAAGGAAGTATCCTCCCAAGACTATCACGATCCCTTCAGCCGATGAGGTCATCCAGGAAGGGGATATTCTCATAATCGCCGGATTAGACGCAAACATTGCCGAGATCCTCAATCCGTGATACAGGGGGGATCATTTCTGAAACCGTGATGAATGATTTCCCGAGATGTCCGATTGCTGGCTCGAAAGCACGCTCAGTTTTCCTAACGAGGAAACTTCGCTCGGACATGGGGGCTTCGCCCACATTTCCCTTCGGGAGATATGCAAAGTCCGCTCAACCCTCTTCATTGTTTTCTCCGCCACACAATGGGACCGCTCGATAACGCAACATGTCTATCAATCATCACGGATTTGGAAATGCTCGCTTCCGGAGAGGGTTTCTTGACAACCAGAGGATGGGACTATATATTTAGGTTTTAGACGTCACGGAGGCCAAGATGGATATCGAAATGAAAATCAAAGGGCTAGTGGTTGACCCCATCTCGAAGATGCCGATCGTTGTTCTGGAAGACCCGAGCAGCGAGTACATGCTGCCTATATGGATCGGTGTCTTCGAAGCCAATGCGATCGCCCTCAAGATGGAGAACATAGCAACACCTCGCCCTATGACACACGATCTGCTGACAAATCTCCTGGAACGATTCGAGATCCCCGTTGAAAAAATCGTGGTGAACGATGTGAGGGACAATACCTTTTATGCCACGATTTTCTGTAAATACAATAACGACCTTTACGCCATCGACTCCCGGCCTTCGGATGCCATCGCTTTGGCCCTCCGGATGGAAGTTCCCATCTTTGTCAATGAGGAGGTCGTGAAAAAAGCGCACAGCCTCAAATTCGACGAGGATTTTGAAGATTCGGAAAAGCTTCAAAAGTGGCTCGAAAACCTCAAACCCGAAGATTTTGGTAAATACAAGATGTAAAACCTTTTTCTTCCGGATTCCCAGATATCAAAAATTCCTGTTCAACTCAATAACTCTAAAGCGATCGATCTACGTCCGAAGCGTAAGGATCATGTAAAGGCCGGCCAAACCGAAGATGAGATTGGGACCCCATGCCGCTAAAAAAGGGCTGAGATAGTTCACGTATCCGAGGCTTTTAAAGATCCCGACCGCACCCCAATAAATCATAACGATTCCCATGCTGATTCCGATGCCGACCAGAGTCCCCTTTTTTCCCATCGTGAAGGCAAAGGGAATTCCCAGAAGAGTGATCACGAATATCGTCAAGGGGAAAGATGTTTTGTACTGAAGGTCGACCCTGAAACGTGTG